>JBKJTV010000012.1:0-4652 GCA_046589985.1 Candidatus Limnocylindria bacterium
GAGCGTGGCCGAGCCGGTCGCGGCCGAGACGCGGGTGCTCGTCCGGGGCGAGCTCGGCTTCGTCGACGACCTCCACAACGGGAAGGGCGAGGTCCAGGTCATCCAGGTCGGCTCGCGGCGCTTCGTGCGGTTCGAGAGCGTCGCGATCACGAACGCCCCCGACATTCACATCTACCTCTCGAAGGACAGCGGTGGCCGCTACGCGGAGGCGAACACCGTGTACCTCGGCCCGATGAAGGCGACGAACGGCTCCTTCAACTACGAGGTCCCGGCCTCGGTCGACCTCGCCCAGTACAAGAGCGTCGTGGTGTGGTGCCGCGCGTTCACTACGCTCATCACGTGGGCCGACCTCCGGTAGCCAAGCCGCCGCCTCCAGCCGAGCGCGTTCGCGCGCGCACGATCGTCGGCCGGCTCGCGAAGGCCTACCCGGATTGGGGCCCGACGCTCGACTTCACGACGCCGCTCGAGCTCCTCATCGCGACGATCCTCGCCGCCCAGGCCCGCGACGAGCGAGTGAACGAGGTGACGAAGCCGCTCTTCCTGAAGTACCGCAGCGCCGCCGACTGGCTGCGAGTCCCGGACCGGGAGCTCGAGCGCCAGCTCAAGCCGACCGGCTTCTTCCGGCAAAAGACGAAGGCCGTAAAGGGCGCCTGCCAGGGCCTCGTCGAGCGCTTCGGGGGTCAGGTCCCGCGGACGATGGACGATCTCGTATCGCTCCACGGCGTCGGCCGGAAGACCGCGTCGATCGTCCTCGGCGGCGCCTTCGGCGTGCCGTCCGTCGCGGTCGATCGGCACGTCGCGCGGGTCGCGCTGCGGCTCGGGCTGACGCGGTCCGCAGACCCGGACGTCATCGAGGCCGACCTTCAGGCCCGGCTGCCGAAGGCCCAGTGGGTGAAGGGGACCTGGACCCTCGTGCTCCACGGCCGGCGGATCTGCCGTCCGCTCCCGGAGTGCCCGCGCTGCCCGGTGCTCGAGCTCTGCCCCTTTCCGAAGAAGACGGCGGCGGTCAGCCCCGTCGGTCGGGGGAAGGCCGAAAGCGCGACGCGACGACTGCCGACAGTGCCCCGGCGGCCAGGAGCGCGGCGTCGGTCGCCAGGATGAGAACGGTGTCGTCCGGTCCGGCGATGGGCAGGACGGCCAGGGCGAGGATGGTCGCGATGGCGACGAGCGCGCCCTGGTACGCGGGAGCGATCCGACCGAACCGACCTGCGAGCGCGCCGCCCGCAGCGACGCCGATGAGGGGCGCACCCGCGAGCGTGATGAGCAATGCGAGCGCGGAACCCGCGAGCACGGGCCTCCACGCGACCGGCGGCATCAGCAAAAACTACCGTAAAATGGCCTAAAAAGAACCGATCCGCTCAGGCCTAGAGCGGATCGGCGGGATCGCGAAAGGTGCCGACTCTTTCGAGTCACGAGGTGCGGCCGGAGCGGCCGCTGATCAACAGAACTACTTCTTCTTCGCCTTCTTGGTCGACTTCTTCGCCGCCTTCTTCTTCGCTGCCATCAGAGATCACCTCCCTCTGGCCACTAATCGCGTTCATATAGACACAGACACACACGCAATGTCAACACTTTCGGCATCACGACGCCGCTTCGACACCGTCGCGACGCGGTCAGCGAGACGGGTCGATGCGCTCGATGATCCGCTCGCGGAGCGCCGGCGGAGCGCTCTCGTGAGCGTTGCAGTCCCGGACTTTGCGAACGAGCGCGTCTTCGATGC
This sequence comes from Candidatus Limnocylindria bacterium, assembly GCA_046589985.1. Lineage (GTDB taxonomy): Bacteria > Chloroflexota > Limnocylindria > P2-11E > P2-11E > JACDAF01. Next base: position 1,721 of record JBKJTV010000012.1, read on the forward strand.
GCGCCTTCGAGCACCCCGAGCACTCCTCGAGATGCGCGCTGAGCTCCGCGGCGAGCGCCGGATCGAAGTCCTTCTCGAGGAACTCCGCGAGCTTCTCGAGGCAGTCGCCGCAGTCGATCGAGTGGCTCACGTCGGCCTCGGCATCGATCGAGCCGCGGTGATCCCGCGGTCCAGCGCGAGGTCGTACAGGCGTTTCTGAAGGAACTTCCGGCCGCGGTGGAGTCGGCTCATGACCGTTCCGATGGGGATCTCGAGCATCCCCGCCATCTCCTTATAGGAGAACCCCTCGGCGTCCAGCAGGACGACCGTCCGGAACTTCTCCGGCAGCTCCTGGAGCGCCTCGGTCACCTCGGTGTCCACCACCCGGTCGAGCACGACGTTCTCCGGCTGGGCCGCGCTCGAAGCCGCCGAGCTGCCGGTCATGTGCCGGTAGAGCGCCGACTCGTCGACGTCGTCGAGCTCGGTCGTCTGTGGCTGGGTCTTTCGGCGGCGGAACTGGTTGATGAAGGTGTTCGTGAGGATCCGGAAGAGCCAGGCCTTGAGGTTCGTCCCCGGCTCGAACTGCTCCTTGAAACGGAACGCCCGGATGTAGGTCTCCTGGACGAGGTCCTCGGCCTCCGTCTCCGAACGCGTCATCCGGAGCCCGGTCCGGTAGAGCGCGTCGAGGTAGGAGAGGGCGTCGGCCTCGAACGTATCGGCCAGGCCGCCGCCCGTGTCCACCGATGCCTTGACCATGTCCTCACTCTACGCGGAACGTTCCGCCGGTCCCGCCTATTCGCGCACACTCCGCGCGTGCCCGCGTCACTCCGCGTGCGGCTTCGCTCGATCGCCCGGCGTCTGGCCCGCGCCTATGGCACGGCGCCCGAGCCGCGGCGGCTCCCGCCCCTCGACGAGCTCGTGCTCACGATCCTTTCGCAGAACACGAACGACACGAATCGCGACCGTGCCTACGCCGACCTTCGCAAGCGCTTCCCGACGTGGGACGAGGTCGCCGACGCTCCGGTCGGCGCGATCGCGCACGCGATAAAGCGCGGCGGACTCGCACCGACGAAGGCGCCACGGATCAAGAAGGTGCTCCGCACGATCCGCGCGGGCGGCTCGCGGCTGGATTCCCGCGCGCTCCGCGGCCAGGGCGACGTCGAGCTCTGGGAGATCCTCGTCGCCCTCCCCGGTGTCGGCCCGAAGACTGCCGCCTGCGTGCTGCTCTTCTCGCTCGGCCGCCCGTTCTTCCCCGTCGACACGCACGTCCATCGCCTCGCCAGGCGGCTCGGGCTCGTCCCGCCTCGCGCGAACCCGGTCGTCGCGCAGGGCCTGCTCCAAAGCGCGGTGCCTGACGAGCTCACCTACGAGCTGCACATGCAGCTCATCCGTCACGGCCGGCACGTCTGCGTCGCGCGGCGGCCGCTCTGCTCCGAGTGCGTGCTGCGTGACCTCTGCCCGCGCGTCGGCGTGACCGACAGCCGTTAGGACGGCGCCTGGTGCAGCGGCATCCGACCTCATAGAGTCCGCACGGATGAGCGAGAGCAAGAAGCGCTTCCGTCCGGGTGGTTGCGGATGTCTGTCCGGCTGTGGCGGCATCCTGTTCGTGTTCCTGTTCGGAGGGGCGCTGAGCCTCTTCAATGCGGCGTTCGGTGTCGGTCTTTCGGTCGGGGTCCCGTTCATGGACAGCAACGTCACCGTGGCCGGATCGATCGGGGCAAAGGCGAAGGTGGCAGACGCGCTGCCGAGCTACCTCCAGGGCAGGCTCGCCGGGAACCAGAACTTCATCAACAACTCCACGACCCTGACGATCGGGCCAGCGGAAGGAGCCGGCCTCTGGGTGATCGGCAGGCAGGAGGGGGCTCCAGCGGTCGATCTGTTCCTCGCCGTGCGCTGACAAGCCCCACAACCCTCGCCTCGGGAACCGGACTGTGCCTCCCAACGTTCGATACACATGAAGCGTCTCGTGGTCGTCGTCCTCAGCCTCGGGGCGATCCTGCTCGTCGCAGCCGTGGCCTTCGCGTCCGCACGGGGCGAGCTCAGCCCGGCCCCCGGCCGTCAGAGCGTCCCTGCTCCGATCGATCGGGTCCAGGTCCTGATCCGCGAGTCGGCTCCCCCCGGGGTGACCCTCAAGGTCACCGCGGGGCTGCCGGGCGGATGCGCGCAGCGGGACTCGCACTCCGTCAGCCGGACCGGTGACACGTTCAGCGTGAGCGTGCTCAACTCGATGCCCACAGGGAACGCGATCTGCACGATGATCTACGGCACTTACGAGCTGAACATCGATCTCGGGCGCGACTTCCGCCCTGGCGCGAGCTACACCGTTCAGGTGAACGGCCAGGCCACGACCTTCAAGACCTGAGGAGCGGCACTCGCTTCTGCACCCTTCGCACTCGGGTCCACGACGTGCGAAAATCAACAGGTCGCCGACGTAGCTCAGTTGGTAGAGCAGCGGTTTCGTAAACCGCAGGTCCCCGGTTCGAGCCCGGGCGTCGGCTCAGGAGTCCTTCGGAAAGTCGGCCAAGTCTGCGACGCGCTCGATGACGTCCGGACGAGTTGACAGCCAAGTCAAAGCCACGGCCGCGGACGTCGCGCCGGCGCACCGTCCCCCAACTGGCCACGGACTCGCCACAACGCATCAAGTAGGGCTGCCGTCACTTGAGGCTTGGCCGCTTGGTAAGACCACCTACGTCCGTACGTACTCGAGCAACACGTTGCCGGAATCGAACTCCCGCGTATCCATGAGGCGAAGATGGAGTGGCCGAGTCAGGGAGCCGAACATCGCCTTTCCCTGACCGATCGCCACCGGCGCAATGAGGAACCGGAAGTCGTCGATCAGGTCAGCCTCGGCAAGCGTCGCGAACAGGTCCGCTCCTGCACCGATCATGATCGGAGGGCCGTCGGCATCTTTCATGGCCCGCACCGCTTCCACAACGTCTCCCTCGAGGATCAC
>JBKJTV010000039.1:0-4182 GCA_046589985.1 Candidatus Limnocylindria bacterium
CTTCGCGAACGTCGACGCCGCTCGCGCGGAGGACACCCGCGAGCATCGCGCTGCTGCGCGGGTGGTCCGTCGGATTCACCTGGCGCGGCGCGACGATCGCGGTCGGGACGCCGAAGCGCGCGAAGTACTGGGCGATCTCGACCCCTGACGGCCCGGCACCGAGCACGACGAGGCTCTTCGGGAGCTCGCGGGTGGACGTCGCTTCACGATTCGACCATGCACCCGCCTCATCGAGCCCGGGGATCGGCGGCACTTTCCCGGTCGATCCGATCGCGATGACGACGTGCTTCGCCTCGAGCGCGTGCACGACGTTCTCGTGCGTCACCTCGAGCCTGCGGGGACCGACGAGGCGGGCGTCGCCGCGGAGCACCGTCGCGCCCGCCCCCTCGAGCGCGCGTACATGTCCGCTGTCGTCCGGGAGGTCCCGTCGCTCGCGCACGATCATGTAGTCGCGGCGGTCGGATGCCTTCGCCCACGGGTAGTCACCGCCATGCGCGCGGACCTCGGCCGCGTGCAGCAGCGTCTTTGACGGCATGCAGGCCCAGAACGGGCAGGACCCGCCGAAGAGCTCGCGATCCACGATCGCCACGGATGCCCCGCGCGCCCGCGCGTAGTGCGCGGCCGCCTCGCCGGCACCGCCGGCCCCGATCACGACGAAGTCGAATCTGGCGTTCATCTACTCGAGCACGCCGTACCAGACGGCGCGGTCGCCGCCGACGACGAAGGTGCGCAGCTCATCGTCGATCCAGGAGCAGCTCACCGCGATGCCGCCCCGTGGAGCGCCGGCCACCTCGCGCCAGGGCACCCACTGCGTGCCGTCCCACCAGCGCTGCCGGAGGACGCCATCCGAGCCGATGCCGAGCACGTCGATGCGGCCGGCCCCACGCGCGCAGGCCGCGGGCGTGCCGACGAAGACACCGCCGAGCGGCTCCCAGGCGTGCCAGGCCTTGCCGTCCCAATACCTGTTCCAGACCTGACCGTCGTCCAGCACGGCGAAGATCTCGCTCTCGAAGGTCCCCCAGGACGCGACGGCGGCGCCCTGCACGAGAGCGCCACCAAGCGGCAGCCAGTCCGTAGCTATTTGAGCAGGCCTTGCTTCTTCAGCCAGTCCTTCGCAACATCCTTCGGGTCCTTCTTGTCGACGCCCACCTGCTTGTTCAGCTCGGTGAGCTCAGCCGTCGTGAGCTTCTTGCTCACGTCGTTCACGCGCGTCCGGAGGTCGGCCCCACCCTTGTCCGCGAGGTCCTTGCGCAGGATCGGGACGACGTTGTCCGAGAGCTGGAGCTTCTTGTCGTCCTCGAGCAGCACGAAGCCCTTCACCGCGATGAACGCGTCGCTCGTGAACAGGAGCGCGACATCGATCTGCTTGCCCTCGAGCGCCGCTACGGTCAGCGGCCCGCCGGTGTCGAGCGGCTTGAAGGTCTTGAACGTGATGCCGTAGACCTTCTCGAGTCCCACGGCGCAGAACTCGCGGTTCGGACACGTCGGCGGGCCGCCGAACGTGAGGTCCTTCGCGACGGCGGTCAGGTCGCTGAGCTTGCTCAGCTTCAGGCGTGTCGCGGTGTCCTTCGTGACGACGAACCCGTTCTGGTCGACCGCGGGCGCGAAGTCGTACTGGACGAGCCCCTTCGCCTTCAGCTTGTCGTCGAGCGTCCTCGCGGTCGCCGAGGCGTCGGTCGAGCCCTTCGCGTCCTTGTCCAGGAACGCGAGGAGCGTCGCGAGATAGTCGACCTCGAGGTCGATCTGCCCCGACTCGAGGGCCGGGACGACGATCTCGCGCGCGCCGAGGTTGAACTTGCGCTCGACCTTGTAGCCGCCGGCCTCGAGGACCTGCGCGTAGAGCTCGCCCAGGACGAGCTGCTCGCTGAAGTTCGTCGAGCCGATCCGGATGGCCGGCTTGTCACCGGCCGGAGCGCCGGCACCTCCTCCACAGGCAGCACTGACGAGGGCGAGGATGACGAGGAGCGGGAGGAAGCGACGCATCTGGGACTCCAATCTCCGGGACCCTTGGATACCGGACAGGCCGCGAACTCTGAGGTCATTCGACCGTGCTGCCAGCGTAACGCGCCCTCGCGGCGAAAATTCCGAACAGCCCCTCCGTGGCCACCGCGAGGAGGGCGACCAGGAGCGCCCCGGCGAACAGGCGGTCGAACTCCTGGAGCGCGAGCCCGTCCACGATGTAGCGACCGAGCGCTCCTCCGGCGACGAGCGCCCCGAGCGTCGCCGTGGCCACCACGTTCACGGCGGCGGTACGGACCCCACCCAGGATGAGCGGCAAGGCGAGCGGTAGCTCGACCGACCGGAGGATCTGCGCCTCCCGCAGGCCCATGCCTCGTGCCGCCTCCACGGTGTCGCGGTCGACGCCGCGCACGGCGACGAAGGTGTTCGTGAGGATCGGCGGAAGCGCGAGCGGGACGAGAGCGAACAGGGTCGGCCAGAACCCGAGCCCGAGGCCGAGCGAGATGCTCACGACGAGGCCGAGCGCGATGAGCGCGAGCGACGGGAGCGCGCGCCCCATGTTCGCGATGTTGATCGCCGCGAAGGCGCCACGCCCGGTGTGGCCGAGGTAGAGCCCGAGCGGCAGCGCGATCGCCGCGGCGATGCCGACCGCGAGGCCGGAGAGCTGGACGTGCTCCCACAGGCGGGTCGGGATGCCGTCGTCGCCGCGCCAGTGAGCGGGATCGGCGAACCAGGCGACGACGGAGTTGAGGAAGTTCACCTTTACGGTCCCGGGCGGACCGTTGTGGTCCCCTCCGTCATCATCGCGACCGGGCCCACGGTGTGAGCGCCCGCTGCGCGAGCACGAGCGCGGCATCCGCGGCGACGGCGAGGGCCACGGAGAGGAAGGCGCCGAGCAGCAGCGGCGTGCTGAAGAAGCGTTGGATGCCGATGAGGATGAAGTAGCCGAGCCCGCCCTGGCCGATGAGCGCAGTGACCGTGACCAGCCCGATCGTCGTGATGGTCGCGACCCGGATCCCTGCGACGATGACCGGCAGCGCGAGCGGTAGCTGGACGCGCCAGAGGGTCTGCGCCGCGGTGTAGCCCATCCCGGTCGCGGCATCGGTCGCGTCGGCCGGCACCGAGCGGACCCCGCCGATGATGTTCCGCAAGAGGATGAGCAGCGTGTAGCCGACGAGCCCGATCTCGGCGGTGAGCAGCGTGAGGCCGGTGAACGGGATGAGCAGGGAGAAGAGGGCGAGGCTCGGGATCGTGTAGAGGATGCCGGTGGCCCACGTCGCCGGCGCGTACGTCCGCGGCCAGCGGAGCGCAGCCATCGCAAGAGCGAACGCGATGAGGAAGCCCACGCCGACGGCGATGACCGTGAGCAGGAGGTGCTCGCCGAGGCGGAGCGCGATCTCGTCGAGGTGACTCACGATCCAGTCCCAGCGGATGAGCGGCTCGCCCGGCGTCATGCCTGCCCCGTGAGGAGCCTCGTGATGTCGTCGAGCGCGATGGTCCCGACATATCGCCGCTCGTCATCGACGACGACGGCCATCGCCACGCCCGACGCGAGGAGCGCTGACAGCGCGTCCTTCACTCGCGTGGCGCGCGTGACGATCGGCGATGACGGGTCGGGATCCAGGTCCGGCCGCGCACGGTTCACCCAACCGACCGGCCGCCGTTCGGCGTCGACGAGCAGGACGTAGCCCTGACCGCGTTCGACAGGCTCCCCCGCCGGCGCGGTCGGTGACTCGCGGAGCACCAGCTCGCCGACGGAGATGAGCGCGAGGCGCTTCAGTCCGCGGTCCGCGCCGACGAAGCGCGCGACGAACTCGTCGGCGGGGTGCGCGAGCAGCTCGGACGGCGACGCGTACTGGACGAGCGCCCCCGCGCGCATGACCGCGACGCGGTCGCCCATCTTGATGGCCTCATCGACGTCGTGCGTCACGAAGAGGACGGTCATCCCGAGGGAGCGATGGATCCGCAGGAACTCGTCCTGGAGGCGCTCGCGCACGATCGGATCGACCGCGCCGAACGGCTCGTCCATGAGCATGAGCGGCGGCTCGGCCGCGAGAGCGCGCGCGACCCCGGCGCGCTGGCGCTCGCCACCCGAGAGCTGGGCTGGATACCGGTCCGCGTACGCGGCGTCGAGGCCCACGAGCTCCATGAGCTCGCCGACGCGTGCCTGCACGCGCGACGCGGCCCAGCCAAGCAGCTTCGGGACTGTCGCGATGTTCTCGG
>JBKJTV010000004.1:0-11222 GCA_046589985.1 Candidatus Limnocylindria bacterium
CGTCAACTTTCCGCGCGACATTAACCTTGGTCCGATCTTCTTCTGGGTCGTAATCACTTTGGTCGCGGCAGCATTCCCCGTATCGCTTCCCGGAGGCGTTTCGGCAACGATCGCTACGGCTCCGGTCCTCGCAGCGATTTTCGATCCGACCCTTCCGAACCCTTTCGCGGCATGCTGGGTCGCCTTCATCGGAACATTCGAGCCACGGGACTTCCGGCGCGAGCTCGCCTGGTACGGAACTCTCTACAACCGCGCGAACTGGGTCTTGGCCGCGTTCGCAGGCTGGGTCGTTCTCTGGTTAACGCACTCTGCCGTGCGACCGGGAGATCCGTTGGGTGTTGTCGCACAGATAGCGCTCGTCGGAGGGGCATTCGCGCTGGTCAACAGTCTGCTAGCCGTCTTAGCCGCGAGCGCAAGAACGCACCTGCCGTTCGGTCGCGTCTGGGCAATTTCCATTCGCAATATTGCGATCGGGCTCGTCTCGCAAGTGCCACTCGGCTGGTTGATGGCTGAAATTTCAACTGTGGTCGGATCATGGGCGACCCTGCTTTTCATGGTTCCACTACTGCTGGCTAGGTACTCCTTTAGCAAGTACACCGAGACGCGCGAGTTGTTCTTCGGTTCTGTCAGCGCTTTATCGCAAGCGATTGACGCGAAGGATGGGTTCACACGCGGTCACGCGGACCGTGTCTCACGCATCGCCGGTGCCATATCACGTGAAATGGGCTTGCCGGAGAAGTCCATCGAACAGATCGAGCTCGCGGGACTTCTTCACGACATCGGCAAGATCGGCGTTGAGGATCGGATCCTCATGAAGCCCGCGCGACTCGACGCCGACGAGACCGAACTGATGCGACGGCACCCGATCTATGGCGCGTCCATCCTCGAACCATCAGCCGCGCTCCGCCCACTCGTTCCGCTTGTTCTTCATCACCACGAGAACTTCGACGGCTCGGGGTATCCGGAGAACCTGAAGGGCGAAGAGATCCCGCTTGGATCGCGCATCATCATCGTTGCTGACGCGTACGAGGCGATGACCTCCGACCGTATCTATCGGAAGGCGATCGGACACGACAAGGCCATCGAGCAGCTGAACCGCTTCAAGGGTGTGCAGTTCGACCCGAACGTCGTTCGTGCCATGGAGTCGACGTTCTCGAAGCACGGCCCCGAGGCCTTCGAGGTCAGCGACCTCCCGCCGATCAATTACGAGACCCTCGCGGAGCTCCGTAAGCGACTCGCGCGCGCGCCGGTCCCGCGCGACAGCCATGCTGGCTAGCAGCGTCGCCCTTGGTGGACTGGCCGGCCTGATCCTTCGCGGCAACTGGCGAAATCTGCGCGACCTCAAGATCCGTTGGTGGCCGCTCGCGCTGCTCGCGCTCGCCATCCGGGTCATCGGCGTGCTGATCGGCCTGCCGGCCTGGGCACACGTCGTCGCGATCATGCTCACAGCCGGTATCGCCGCGCGGAACTGGCGGATCGCCGGCGCGTTGTTCGTGGCGGCCGGCTCTCTTCTGAATGCGACCGTGATCGTGGCGAACGGCGGGATGCCGTTCGATGTCGCGGCGGCTGCGTCTGTCGGGGTCGTGATCCTTCCGAACGACGCGCTCCACCATCCCCTCGGTCCGGAGACACGGCTGCCCTGGCTTGCTGACGTGGTGCCGATCGGCCTGTTCCGCGCCATCTACAGCGTCGGCGACGTCATCATTGCCGTCGGCGGATTCTGGATCCCGTTCTCCGTGTTGCGGCGCCGATGAGCGCCCGACCCGGCAGGGCGACCTTGCCAGCGCTCCGAAGTCCCAACTTCGCATTGTTCTGGGTCGCTCAGGCGATCAGCAAGTTCGGCGACCCCATCACGCTCATCGGACTGGCCGCCATCACGTACCAATTGACCGGCTCGGCCCTGTACACGAGCGTCGCCGTCCTCGTGGCGACGCTGCCCCAGGCGACGTTCGGGTTCGTCGCGGGACCGATCGCAGATGCGCTCGGGTTCCGGCGCTCGATGATCGCTGCCGACATCGCGCGCGCGCTGCTCATCGGAGCCATCCCGCTTGTCCTGGAGCTGGGAGCGCCGCTCGGCGTCGCGTACGCGCTCGTCTTCGTCGCCGCGCTGTGCAGCGCGGTGTTCAGCCCCGCCCGGGTGTCACTTGTGCCGGCATTGCTCGCGCCGGACCAGCTGGTCTCGGGGAACGCCGCGGTCTACGCGACGGATCGCACCGTCGAGATCCTCGGCGCCGTTGCCGGCGGCCTGCTCGTGGCCTCGATCGGTGTCGGCGTGTTCTACGTCGATGCGCTCACGTTCGCCCTCTCCGCGCTCCTCATGCTGCGGGTCAGGGTCACCGAGGCGCCGCCGCGCCGGATCTCGTGGCGCTCGGCCACGCGCGAAGCGGCAGCGGGCCTTCAGGTCATCAGGGATTCGTCCAGGCTTCTCGCGAACACCGTCTTCTCCCTCCTTGCGCAGCTCTCCATTCCGGTGTTGAACGCGCTGCTTCCGGTGCTCGTATTCCGCCGCTTCGGGACGAACGAGCCCGACCTCGGCGCGAGCCGCTTCGGATTCGCGGAAGCAGGCATCGCCGCGGGGGCGGTCGTGGGAGCGGTGCTCTTGGCGCGTCTCTCACGTTCGGTGGCGAAGGGCCAGCTCGTCGTGTGGGGCTTCGCCGGATGCGGCGCGTCGCTCGTCCTCGTCGCGATCGCGCCGACGTTCGAGCTGCTCTTCCTCGCCCTGGTCATCACGGGCATCACGAACGTCATCTTCTACGTGCCGAACATCGCGATCCTCCAGCAGTACGCGCCGGCCAACGTGCGCGGCGCGGTGATCGGTGCACGGATCTCGCTCCTCAGCCTGTCGTGGGTCCCGATCGTCGTGCTCGGCGGAGCGCTCGCCGACGTCGTCCAGGTGTCCATGCTCATCGGGCTTGCCGGTGCCTTCACAGTCCTCGTCGCCCTCGCTGGGACACAGATCCGCGCCGTGACTGACGTTCCTTAGTCCGCCCGCAGCCCGGCCGACCCGGCTTGACATGTACGCTTGGTGCAACACAAACTCGGATCCGGCAGGGGGAGCGCGACCGAAACGGCCCAAAACCGGTGACCCCTGGGAAGGAACCGTACAGAACAGTGACTCAGAAGACGATCCTGGTCGCCGATGACGACGCCTCCATCCGCTCGCTGCTGAAGCAGCTGCTCGCCGACGAGGGCTTCGCCGTGCTTGAGGCAGCGACCGGTGCCGAGGTCGTCGAAAAGGTGAAGGAGTCCAACCCCGAGCTCGTGATCATGGACATCCGGATGCCGGAGCTCGACGGGATCGAGGCGCTCTCGCGAACGAAGGCGATCAGTCCGCGGACCGCCGTCCTGATCATGACCGCGTTCGGCAGCTCGAACATGGCGATCCGGGCGATGGAGCTCGGCGCCTTCGACTACATCACGAAGCCGTTCGAGCTCGACAAGATCACCTACAACGTGAAGCGCGTCTTCGAGCACCTCGCGCTCACCGCGGAGGTCGAGGTCCTACGCGACGAGATCTCGTCGCTCGTGCAGACCGAACGCATCATCGGCAACTCGCCCGCGATGCAGGAGGTCTACAAGACGATCGGCAAGGTCGCGAAGTCGGACGCGACGGTCCTGATCACCGGCGAGAGCGGCACCGGCAAGGAGCTCGTGGCCGAGGCACTGCACTACAACTCGAATCGCCGGAGCGGCCCGATGGTGAAGGTCTCCTGCGCGGCGCTCCCCGAGTCGCTCCTTGAAGCCGAGCTCTTCGGCCACGAGAAGGGCTCGTTCACCGGCGCGATGACGCAGCGTCGCGGGCGCTTCGAGATGTCCGACAAGGGCACGATCTTCCTGGATGAGATCGGCGAGATGACGCTCCCGACGCAGACGAAGCTCCTTCGGGTGCTCCAGGAGCGGAAGATCGAGCGCATCGGCTCCAGCCTGCCGATCAAGGTCGACATCCGTATCGTCTGCGCGACGAACAAGGACCTGCAGAAGCAGGTCGAGCAGCAGAAGTTCCGCGACGACCTCTACTACCGGTTGAACGTCATCAATGTGCACATGCCGCCGCTCCGCGAGCGCAAGGAGGACATCCCGGCGCTCGTCGAGCACTTCCTCGCGAAGCACCGCTACAGCGCGACGGCCCAGCCCGCCGCGATCAGCGAGGAGGCGCTCCGACGCCTCATGGAGTACGACTGGCCGGGTAACGTCCGCGAGCTCGAGAACGTTGTCGAGCGTGCCGTCGTCCTGTCGCGCGGGCAGATCATCACGAGCCGCGAGCTCCCGTTCGGCGAGCACGAGACAGGCGAGGACGGAGAGGGCAGCGAGGAGCTGCCGGGCGACCGCTCGTTCTTCAAGAAGTCTGTCGCCCAGTTCGAGAAGGACCTCATCATGAAAGCGCTCCGTGACGCGGTCGGGAACCGCTCGAAGGCAGCGGAAATGCTAGGTATCTACCGGCGCCTGCTGTACGCGAAGATCAAGGAGTACGGGCTCGAGGGCTACCCGCCCAAGGGCCGGTAGGCGCGGGAGGAGCGACATGTTCGGTCTTGTTCGCAACGCAGTCCGGTTCTTCTTCATCGGGTTTGGCGTCGGCATGCTGCTGGCACCGCGCGCCGGTGCGGAAACGCGCGAGCTCATTCGCGAGAAGCTCAACCTGATCGTCGGCTCGATCCTCGAGGTCGCGGACCTTCCTCCGGTCGAGGGCGCCGCAGACACGAAGACGGAGACGCCGCGTGGCCGCACTCGCGGCCGATCTGAGTCGGGTGCTGGCGCGAAGGGCTAAGCCCGAGCCCGGCGTCGTTCGGCTCGTCGACGCGACGGGAGCGTCGCCCGAAAGCTGGGAAGCAGCCGTGGCCGATGCCGTAGCGAGTGTTCGCAAGGCCGTCCGCGCGCCGCTCGGCGTAGAGATCTCCCGCCAATGGGCCGATCTCGAGGCCGGGCGCATCACGACCTACCGCGTCTCAGTCCGCGTCGCGTACCGGCAGGCGCTGAAGCCACCGAGTCGACGCTCCACCTGATCCCCCGGCTGATCCCCCGCCGTCACCGCGCATCCTGTTCGAATCATTGACACTTGCCGCAAGCGCGGACAGAGTCTCGCGACTTGCGGGGGAGGTCACAGGGGTGCCGGGCGAATACGACGGCCGGGACGTGCTGGCACACCTCCTCATCGCCAACGATGGTGAGGTCGTGGCGCGGCTCCGGCTCTCCGCGGCCGAGGCGGCGCGCGTCTGCAACGTCACTCCTCGACAGCTCATCTATTGGACCAAGAAGGGCCTCGTGAAGCCCTCTACCGAGGACGAGCACGACTACGACGTGTTCGCCATGGAGAAGGTGATCCGCATCCGGCAGGCGCTCGAGAAGGGCTACTCCCTCGAGAAGGCCTCGCAGGTCGTGAACAAGGACCTTGCGACGCTCGAGAGCGAGGCGGAGCGGCTCGCGGCGCTCTCCGCCGGCGACCTCGAGGAAGAGCTGAAGCGCCGTCTGGAGCGGCTCGAGGAACGTGTCGAGCAGCTCCGGCGCTCTGTCGGCGCGACGCTCACGATCGCCCGCCTGCGCAAAGCGGTCGTTTCGCTCGCGAAGCTCGAGGGCGAGGGTGCCCTCCACGCGGCAACCTCCGGGGCCGGCGAGGACGCGCGCGCGGTCGTGCTCCGCCTGGGGCGCGCCGTCGACGAGCTCGAGAGCCTCCTGCGCGAGGTCCCGCCCGTCGCGGTCTAGCCTCACCAGAGTGATCCGCACCGCTATCGCGGTCTCCGTCGGCAAGCTGTCACGCCTTGCGCTGACTCTGCTCGGCCGCGGCGCGACCGCGTTCCCCGGACTCGTCGCCCTTGCCATCGACCCGGGCGCGCTCCGGTCGCTCACCGCCTCCCTCGAGCACGGTGCGGTCTGCGTCTCAGGCACGAACGGCAAGACGACGACGTCGCGAATGCTCTCGGACATCGCTCGTGCGGCGGGATGGTCGCCGGTGCACAACCGCAGTGGCTCGAATCTCGATCGAGGGCTCGTCGCGGCGCTCCTCGCGGATTCGACCTGGACCGGCGCGCCTCGCGGCAACGTCGGGATCCTCGAGGTCGACGAGGCGACGCTCCCCCGCGTGCTCGGCGGCCTTGCGCCGCGCATCGTCATCGTGACGAACCTCTTTCGCGACCAGCTCGACCGCTACTTCGAGATCGACGCGCTGGCCAAGCGGATCGCCGCCGCGATCGCTCAGCTCCCCGAGACCACGACGCTCGTCCTGAACGCCGACGATCCGATCGTCACGAGCCTCGCGCAGGCTCACCGTGGTCCGGTGTCGTTTTTCGGCGTCGACGATCCTTCGGTCGGCGGCACGACGCCGCAGTCGATCAGCGACTCGACGCGCTGCCCGCGCTGCCGCTCCCCGCTCGTGTATCGGCGGGTCGTCCTCGCGCATGTGGGCGACTGGTCTTGCTCGTCGTGCGGCTTCACACGGCCGGTGCGCGACCTCGCGGCCGCAAGCGTGGCGCTCGCCGCGGGCGGGACGACGCTGCAGATCGCCGGCGCCGGCGCGGCGATCGACCCCGTCGTCGTGCCGCTTCCCGGCCTCTACAACGCGTACAACGCGCTCGCCGCTTTGCTCGCCGCCGGTGCGCTCGGCATCAGCCTGGGCACCGCGACGCGAGCGCTCGCGGCGTTCCGGCCCGCATTCGGACGGCTCGAGATCGTCCAGGCAGAAGGGCGGACGCTGCGCCTCCTGCTCGTGAAGAACCCCGCTGGCTTCAACGCTGCGATCGGCGCGCTCCTCGAGACCGGTCGTCGGCCGCGACTGCTCGCCGCGCTGAACGACCGCGACGCGGACGGCCGCGACGTCTCCTGGATCTGGGACGCGGACTTCGAGTCGCTCGCACCGCGCGTCGAGCACGCCGTCATCACCGGTCTGCGCGCGCGTGATCTCGCGCTGCGCTTCAAGTACGCAGGTGTGGACGGCGGTCGCGTCGAGGTCATCAATGGGTGGAAGCCCGCGCTCGAGCGCGTCATCACGCGGACACCGCCGGGGGACGAAGTCGTCGTCGTCGCGACGTACACGGCGATGCTGGCGCTCCGTGAGGCGCTCGCCGACCTCGGCCACGTCGGCCGCTTCTGGGAGGATTGAGTGATGGATCTTCGGATCGTCCACCTCTATCCCGATCTCATGTCGATCTACGGGGACCGCGGCAACGTCATAGCGCTCGAGCAGCGCGCGCGCTGGCGGGACATCCCGCTCGAGGTCCGCGCGCACCGCGCGGGCGAGCAGCTCGACCCGGAATGGGGTGACCTCTACTTCTTCGGCGGCGGGCAGGACCAGGGCCAGGATGTCGTCGGACTGGACCTCCAGGGTCCGAACGGCGCGCGCCTGAAGGAGGCGATCGCGAGCGGCGCGGCGGTCCTTTCGGTCTGCGGCGGCTACCAGCTCCTCGGCCACGAGTACGTGCCGGAGGACGCGCCCGCGATCCCCGGTGTCGGTGCGCTCGACGTCCGGACCGTTGCGGGTAAGCGGCGCTTCGTCGGGAACCTTCTCGTCGAGGCCGATGGCGGGACGCTCATCGGTTTCGAGAATCACTCGGGCAAGACATACCTCGGTCCAGGCGCACGCCCGCTCGGGCGCGTCCAGGTCGGCGGCGGGAACAACGGCGAGGACAAGACGGAAGGGGCCGTGCAGGGCAAGGTCATCGGCTGCTACCTCCACGGCTCGCTCCTGCCGAAGAACCCCTGGCTCGCGGACCGCCTCATCCACTGGGCACTCGAGCGTCGCCACGGCGCGGTCGAGCTCGCGCCGCTCGACGACGCCGCGGAGGCCCTTGCGCACGAGCAGGCGACCGAGGTCGCGAGGGCGCGGCCGTGATGCGAGGCGACCACAAGCGGTTCGAGGTGCCGCCCGAAAGACGCGGACTGCGGCGCTTCCCGCGGCTGCTCGTCGCGGCGACGCGCTTCGTCTGGGAGGCCGACCGCCGGCGCCTCGTGATCAGCATGCTCCCACCGCTCGTCACGGCGGTGATGACCGCGTGGCAGCTGCTCCTCACGCGAGACCTCATCGCGGCGGTCCTCACGCCGACGCCGGGCGATGACCCCGGACACATCGTTCCGCCGCTCGTCGGCATGATCACGGCGGGCACGATCTCGACGCTCGCGAACGTCTTCAACACCCAGCAGCAGCAGGTCCTGAACGAGGTGGTCAGTCGTCAGATGCAGCTGCGCCTCGTGAGCATCGTCTCGTCGATCGAGATGGCGCGCTTCGACACGCCCGATTTCCAGGACCGGCTCCGTCGCGCGCAGGGCGGGATGGGTCGGGTCATGGGCGTGACGTGGTCGATCATCGGCCTCGCGCGGAGCGTCTTCCTCATCGCCGGAGTCGCGATCGCGCTGCTCATCCTCGCGCCGGTCCTCGTGCTCATCGCGATCGGCGGCTTCATCCCGCTCTGGATCGCGCAGACCGCGACGAGCCGCGCGATGTACACGTTCTGGCGCGAGCAGACGGCGAACGACCGCAAGCGCGGCTACATCACCGGTCTCTTCACCTCGCGCGAGCACGCCAAGGAGGTCCGTGCCTTCGAGCTCGGTGCCTACCTGAAGGCGCTGTACCTCCGGCTGTCCGACGAACGGCTCATCGAGCTGCTGCGCCACCTGCGCCGGCGCGCGCGGATGGTGCTCGCGGGTGGCGTCGGCTCGGCGTTCTTCAATGCGCTCTCGTTCGGCGCGCTCGCGTATCTCGTGTTCACCGGCAAGCTCGGCATCGCTGAGGCCGGCGCCGCGGCCGCGGGGAGCCAGCAGCTGCGCGCGCAGCTCGACGGCCTCGTCGGGAACTCTTCGCAGCTCTATGAGTCCGCGCTCTACCTCCAGGACTGGGACGAGTTCCTGGCGCTCGCGCCGGTCGACCGTCATCTGCCGAAGCCCGCGGTCCCGCAGGGCTTCCGGCACATCGCGGTGCGCGATGTGTCGTTCGGCTATCCCGTCTCCGGCCAGGGCGCAGCGCCGCGGAGCGCGCTCACTGACATCTCGCTCGACATCCGTCGCGGCGAGGTCGTGGCGCTCGTCGGCGAGAACGGGTCGGGAAAGACGACGCTCGCGAAGGTCCTGACCGGCTTGTATGCGCCCGACTCGGGAAGCGTCTCCTGGGACGGAGTCGACACCTCGACCGTCGATCCGTCGTGGGTGCACGACCGCGTCGCGGTCCTGTTCCAGGACTTCGCGCACTTCCTCCTCACCGTGCGCGAGAACATCGGGCTCGGCCGGGTCGAGCGGATCGGCGACGAGGGCGCGATCGTCGCGGCGGCGAAGCGCGCCGGTGCCGATGCGTTCGTGTCCGAGTGGCCGGAGGGCTACGGGGCGATGCTCGGCCCGGTGTTCCAGGACGGGAAAGAGATCTCGATCGGCCAATGGCAGCGCATCGCGCTCGCCCGCGCGTTCTTCCGCGATGCGCCGCTCGTCATCCTCGACGAGCCGACGGCCGCCCTCGATCCGCGCGCCGAGCATGAGCTCTTCAGCCGCATGCGGGAGCTGTTCGCGGAGCGCGCCGTCCTCCTCATCTCCCACCGTTTCTCCAGCGTCCGCGCCGCCGACCGGATCTATGTCCTGCACGAGGGCCGGATCGTCGAGAGCGGGACGCATCGCGAGCTCATGACCCGGGGTGGTCGCTACGCCGAGCTCTTCACGATGCAGGCGGCGGCGTACTTCCCCGAGCTCGAGCCCGTCACCGCAGCGCCCGTCTAGCCACGTCGCGGCTCGGCCGTCGCTCGTGGTACCCGGGTACCGCCCGGGGGTCCTGTGTCGCCAGGCGCGCGGGAGCGCTGAGATGCGCCGGTGCGTGTCGCGGCGGCACTCCTCGCATTCCCAATGCTGCTCTCCCTCGGGGCAGCTGCTTCGGCCGACGACGGTCGCCCAAGTCGGACGGTCGGGCGCGCGACCGAGCTGCCGCCGCGACGCGACACACCGAAGGAGCTCGTCATCCTCGTCGGGGGTCTGGGGTCGAGTGCGAGCGACGGCACCTGGGACGCGGTCTCCGCGCGCTATCGAGATGATCCGCGCATCGAGATCCGCCGGTTCGGAGCGGACCCGCGGTATCCCTACGACACCGTCGGCGACATCGACGCGAACGGTCTGCGCCTGCGCGACGAGATCCGCTCCGTCGCGTCGCGCTTCTCGGCGATACATCTCGTCACGCACTCGATGGGAGGCGCGGTCGCCGATCGCGCGTTCGCCCAGGGACTCTCGGCTGCGGATGGGATCCGCACCTACGTCGCGCTCGCCGCTCCGCACAACGGCGCGACGGCGGCACGCATCGCGCAGGGCACGCTCGATCTCGCCGGCGACGAAGCCCTCGAGCTGCGCGCCGCCGCAGCGGCCCTCATCCACGATCCCGCGACGCCGGCCGTGCGCGATCTCGCCGAGCGCCCGACCGCCCCGACAAGCTCGGGTCTGACCCGGCTCGATCTGCGGCTTGCGACCGACCTCCTCGTGACCGGTCGCGACAGCCGGATCCAGGGCGTTGGATCGCGGACCTTCCTGCCCTCGTCATTCGCGACGCTCGAAGGTCACGGCGGCGTCCTCCGCGACCCGACGGTGCTGGACATGATCACGACCACCATCCGGACCGGGGCACCGCCGCCGGACACGCGCGGCGCGGTACTCCGTGAGGCAACGGAGCTCGCGAGCAGGACGGCCGACGAGCTTGCCGCGCTGCTCCTGCTCGCAGCGGCTGCCGCCGCGCTCGCGCTTGCGCACGTCCTACGGATCGCCCGCTACCCGCGGCTCTTTACCCGGCCGGCGGCAGAACGGGCGTTGCTCGGACGATGAGCGACGACGGACAGGCCCTCGTCGAGTTCGCTCTCGTGCTCCCGGTCCTCCTCGTCGTCGCCTTCGCGATGGTCCAGCTCGCCGACCTCGGCGTCGCCCGGCTCGCGCTCGTCCACGCCGCTGCGGAAGGCGCGCGGATCGGTGCGCTCACGAACGACGACGAGCTCATCCGCGACAGCGTCGCGGCCGCCTCCGGTCGACTCGACCCTCGTCATCTGCGCGTCGATATCGTGCCGGCCCAGGGCGAGGTGCCGAGGACTGGAGACCCTCGCGGCTCGCTCATCCACGTGCGGCTCCGATACGCGCTTCCGCTCGCACTCCCCGCGCTGCCTGCGCTCCAGATCGAGACGGTCGCCGCGCGCCGCGTCGAGTGGACGCCGTGACCCTCGTTTCGGACGACCGCGGCCAGTCGCACGTCCTCGTTGTCGTCGCGCTCGCCATCGGCGTCGTCGTGC
>JBKJTV010000076.1:0-4108 GCA_046589985.1 Candidatus Limnocylindria bacterium
CGTCGAGTCCGGTGTCGTTGAGCGCCGCATCCAGCTTCTCGCCGCCACGCGACACGAAGCGCGGGCCGGTCGCCAGTGCGATGGCGACGTCATCGTCCACCGGCGCGGCGGCGCGCCGGGCGACCTCACCCTTCACGCGTACCGCACCGGCCAGGATGAGCGCCTGTGCGCGCTCGCGGCTCGGCGCGAGACCGCGCGCCACCAGCAGCTGATCGAGACGGAGCCGCGCCATCACGCCCGCGAGTATGGGTCGCGCTCCCTAGACTCGCCCCGATGCCGAAACGACTTCCGCGCTCGCGGACGCTGAAGGGCGACCCGAAGCTCGTCTACTACGACTCAGGCGGCGGACAGCCGAACGAGCCTCCGATCCTGCTCCTGCACGGCGCGTCGCTCCGCTCCGAGGACTGGGAGAACATCTTCCCCCGCCTCGCGACGCGCTACCGCGTCATCGCGTACGACGCGCGTGGCCATGGCAAGAGCGGCCGCGCCGCGAGCTACACGCTCGTCGACCTCGCTAACGACGCCGCGCGGGTGCTCCGAGAGGTCGCGAAGGCGCCGGCGATCATCATCGGGCACTCGGTCGGCGGCGCGACCGCCTTCCTCGTCGCCGCTCGCGAGCCCACGCTCGTGAAGGCCCTCGTGCTCGAGGATCCCTGGCTCGCGCGCTACCACGACGGCGTCTGGCGCGCCGACCTGTTCAAGGCGCTCGAGGGCGTCGTCGCGAAGGCCGACGATCCCGCCGCGCTCCGCGCCGCCGTCGGGCGGATGCCGCTGCCGACGCCGGGCCCGCGCGGCGAGCGCACCGTCGCCGAGGTCCGCGGCTTCTACAGCGCGGAGCGGCTCGCGACCTACTACGCCTTCGTCGATGCGGCATTCGTGAAGGAGCTCACCAGGCCGGAGGCTGCCGGCACGAAGGCGATCGTCGAGACGCGCGGGAAGGTGGCGCAGCCAACGCTGCTGCTCGCGTCGGATCCGCGCGTGGACAGCGCGCTCGCCGACGGCGAGGCCGACGCGTTCGCGGCGACCGGCGCGCAGGTCATGCGCTTTCCAGGAGTCCCGCACCGGATGCACGGGCTCAAGCCCGAGGTCTTCCTCGAGGCGATCGAGCCCTTCCTCCGTAAGCACCGCGCGACCTAGAGACAGGAAGGCCGCCACACCCGGGCCAGGGGTGGCGGCTCCTGCTGCGAGAGGTCGGAGAAACGAGTTAGCGGACGGTGATCGTCCAGAACACGCCGGCATCCTCGAGCCAGGTCGTGCCCTCGATGAGACCGCGCACACCGAGCCGGTAGACGCCGGGCGTGGTCGGCGCACGGACCACGAACTGGAACCAGCCGGTCTGGCCGGGTCCGACGTACGGAGTCGTCGTCGTTGCGGGACGCGAGGCGTTGATCCAGCCCACCGCGAGCTCCGGACGAGCCTGGTCGAGCGGAGCGGCGGTGCCGATGTAGGCCTGCTGGCCCGGGCTGCCCTGGTACCAGCCGCGGTAGCCGGTGTTCCGGAGCGCGAGCACGAGCGTGGCCGTCTGGCCGGGCGAGAGCGTGAGGCTCGGGCTCTGCCCTTCCCATTGCGCGTGGAAACCCTGATCGAAGAGGCTCGCGGTCGTCGCGGCGTCGACGATGCCGCCGAAGTCGGCGGTCCAGTACCACTTGTAGGTGGACGCCGCACCGTAGGCGCGGCCCACGCCCATCGCACGGTAGTTCGGGTTGGTGAGCACGGCGTAGTGCCCCGGGCTGTTGATCCAGCCCTGCACGACCTCACGCGCGCTCGTGTAGCCGGCAGCGAGGTTCTCGCCCGACCACGTCGCGCGGGCCGGGTAGCCGAAGTCCGCCATGCGCGACGTCGGATCGCGCCCGTCGAGCGACTGGTGGGCGAAGTAGTTGTTCACGGCCATGTCCGTCGCCATCCACTTCGAGGCATAGGTGAGCGTGTCCGAAACGACGAGGATCGAGAGACCGCGCGAGGCGCGGAACGCGTTCACCTCGGCGACAAGGCCCGCTTCCGAGGTATCGAGGGAGGCGGCGTCCGCCTGGGTCGCTGGGACCGCAAGTCCGGTCCCGATGACCGCGATGGCGAGGGCCGCGGCGATCAAGCGCTGCATGACTGACCTCCCGCTGTGTCTTCCGCCGCCGACCGAGCTTGGCCCTGCTTGTATGCTTTACGCACACGTGATCGGCGCCGCTACACATGGAACGGTCATACACGCCATCGCGTTACCTCATCGTTACCTACAGCACAGGCGCTGATACGGCCTGGATACGTTCAGCGAACAAGCGGGCGACCCTCATCACACAGCGACCGCCGCGTGGGGTCAGTCGGTCGGGGAGCGGGCTTGCTTGGCGAGCGCGTCAGCGAGCTGGGTGATCCGCAGATCGGCCGCGTCGAGGCGCTTCGCGCACTCGGCGTACAGCCGGAGGCCCTCCTCATACAGGCGCACCGCCTCGTCGAGGTCGAGCGCGGGGTCCTCGAGCCGGTCAGCGATGGCCTCGAGCCGCTCGAGGGCGGCGTCGAGCCCGGGTCCGGCCGTGTCGTCCTTCGTCACGGCGTCCCCGTCACGCGTGCGCCTGCGCGCCCGTCGCGCATGCGGAGGCGCACGTCCTCGCCAACGCGAAGTGAGCGCACATCGGCGTGCACACGCCCATCGTCGCCCTCGACGATCGCATAGCCGCGTCCGAGGACCGCGAGGGGCGAGAGCGCCTCGAGGCGCCGCCGCGCCGAGGCGGCGCGCTGACGCCGCACCGGCACCAGTCTCGCGATCGCACGATCGAGCGAACGGCGGTCCTCATCGAGCCGCTGACGGAACGCCGCCACCCGCGCCGGCGGAGCGCGACGTTCGATGAGCCGTCGCGCGGCCACCAGCCGGCGGCGCCGGCCATCGATCGCTGCGCGGATCCGCGCGTCCAGGCGTTGGCGGTGGCGCTCCGCAAGGCGAACATCGGAGGACGCGTCGGGTACGACGAGCTCCGCGGCCACCGAGGGCGTCGGCGCACGGACATCGGCGACGTGATCGACGAGCGTTGTGTCGGACTCGTGGCCGACGCCGGTGCAGACCGGGACCGGGAAGCGAGCGATGGCACGGACGAGCGCCTCGTCGTTGAACGGCCAGAGATCCTCCGCGGCTCCCCCGCCGCGCGCCAGGATGACGACGTCAAGGCCGCGGACGCGCGCAAGTCCGTCGAACGCGCCGATCAGCGATTCGGCGGCCGAGGAGCCCTGCACGAGTGCGGCGGCGAAGACGAGCTCGACGCGCGGATCGCGCCGGGCGACGACCGTCTGGATGTCGTGCCACGCCGCGCCGGTCGCGCTCGTCACGACACCGATGCGCTTCGGGTGTGCGGGCAGCGGGCGTTTGCGTTCCGCACGGAAAAGCCCCTCGGCCTCGAGACGCCGACGGAGCGCCTCGAGCCGGAGCGCCGCCTCACCGGCGCCGGCCGCACGCATGTCGTCGACGCGGAGCTGACAGCGGCCGTCGCGGAGGTAGAGCTCGACGTACCCGTGCGCAAGAAGCTTCGCGCCGTCGCGCGGAAGGACGGTGACGTTCTGCGCCTGGGTCGCGAAGAGGACACAGCGGAGCGAGCCTGCGCTGTCTTTCAGCGTGAAGTAGGTGTGGCCGAGCGCGGATGTCGTCGTCTGCACGACCTCGCCTTCGACCCAGAGATCCTTGAATTCGTCGCCGGTCTGCACGCGCTCCGCGAGCCGCGTGACGAGCTGCCCGACGCGCAGGACACGCTCAGGCGCGCTCGAGGTACTCACCGCTCCGCGTATCCACCTTGATCTTGTCGCCTTGCCCCACGAACAGCGGGACGGTGACGCGCAGGCCGGTCTCGACCGTCGCCGGCTTCGTCGCACCGGTCGCGGTATCGCCTTTGATCCCGAACTCGACCTCGGTGACGGTCAGGACGACGGAAGCGGGGAGGTCCACGCCGATGGCCTCGCCTTCGTACTCGCTCAGCTGCACGACCATGCCGTCGGTGAGGTAATTCACCGCATCGCCGAGGAGCTCCTCGTCGAGCGGGAGCTGATCGAACGTCGCCGTGTCCATGAAGTGATAGTGCGTCCCGTCCTTGTACATGAACTGCACATTCCGGTGGTCGAGACGTGCCCGCTGGAA
>JBKJTV010000205.1:0-3450 GCA_046589985.1 Candidatus Limnocylindria bacterium
CTCGCGCCGCCTCGGTGCCGAGGTCCGCGAGCAGTCAAAGGCGGTGAACCCGCCACCGAGGACGATGACCTTTGTGCCCTGGCCGACCGTCACCGGGATGCCGGAGGCGTTGTCGCGAAGGAACTGCACGGCCGGCAGGACGCCCGGCAGGTCCTCGCCCGGCACGCGCATCTCGTTCGAGACGTCCGCGCCGATGCCGAGGAAGACGGCGTCGTGACCTTCGGCGAGGAGCGACTCGACGGTGAAGTCCTTGCCGAGCTCCTGGCCGCCCTTGAACTCCGCGCCGAGCTGCCAGACGGAGTTGAGCTCCTTGTCGAGCTTCACCTTCGGGAGGCGATACTCGGGAATTCCGTAGCGAAGCATGCCACCCTGCTTCTCGAGACGATCGAAGACGGTCACCGCGTGTCCGTCGAGTGCGAGGTAGTACGCCGCGGTCATCCCGGCCGGACCGGCGCCGATGACCGCTACGCGCTTTCCGGTCGCAGTCTTCTTCGGGAACGGCGTCGGCGCCTCGTCCATCTCGAGGGCGAGCTCGCCGGTGTAGCCATGGCACTGCCGGATCGCGATCTCCTCTTCGACGAGACCGCGGCGGCACACCTCCTGGCACGGCGCCGGGCAGACGAGGCCGAGCGCATACGGGAATGGGAGCACTTCCTTGACGAGGCGCGCGGCCTCGACGTGCTGCCCCTTCGACATGAGGTCGAGGTAGCCCGGGATGTCGATGTGCGTCGGGCAGCCGACCTGGCAGGGCGGCATGCAGTACGCGTTGTGGTCCGACAGGATGTACTCGAGGTTCTGGCGCCGCATCAGGAAGAGCCCGTCGCTCTTCGCGGTCACCTTCATCCCGGGCTCGACGGCGATGTGACACGACGGGAGCGGGCGGTCGGAGCCCTCGATGTCCACGAGGCACATCCGGCAGGCGGCGGCCGGTGCCAGCTTCTCGTCGTCGCAGAGCGTCGGCACGTTCATGCCCGCGCGCTGTGCTGCGCGCAGGATCGTCTCGCCGAGGACCGCCGTGACCTCCTGGCCGTCGATCGTGATCGTCGTCGTCGGCTGACCCGAGGGGATCTCGCCGGGATGCGACACGGTCGGGATCTGCGCCTCGCCGGGCTGGACGTAGCGCTCGAGGAGACTCATGGCTGCGCCATCATCTCGTACCGGCGCGCCCGCGTCGGGGCACACGTGCCGGTCGGGCAGTGTCCATCGAGGTGCGCGCGGTAGTCAGCGGCGAACGAAGCGAGGCTCGTCCGGAGGATCGACGCGGACGTGATGCCGAAGCCGCAGAGCGAGAACTCGTTCAGGTGGTCGCCGAGCTCACCGAGCCACGGCAGGTCGTCGCTACGGCCAAGGCCCGACGAGATGCCCTCGAGGATCCCCTGCACCCGCTTCGTGCCGACGCGGCACGGCACGCAGATGCCGCAGGTCTCCTTCGCGAGGTAGGCGAACAGACGGGCGGCCTCGGCGACGATGCAGACGCCGTCACCGAGCGCGCGGATCTGCGCGGAGCCCATGTGGGTCCCGGCCGCGCGCAGCGCATCGAAGTCGAGCTTCGTGTCGAGCTGCGCGGCGGGCAGCAGGCCGCCGGTCGGACCGCCGACCTGCACGGCCTTCAGCTGGCCGATGGCGCCGCCGGCCTGCCCGAGGATCTCCCGGAGGGTCGTGCCGAGCTCCACCTCGAGGACCTGCGGGGCTCGCACCGCACCGGTCACCGAGACGAGCTTTGTGAGCGGCTTGACGCCGTCGGCGACGATGAACGGCAGCCAGGCGAGTGTCTCCGCGCTCGCGACGACGGTCGGGCGAAGGCCGAGGCCCTGCGCCGCCGGGTACGGCGGGCGCTGGCGGGCCATCGCGCGCTTCGATTCAAGGACTGCGAGCAGCGCCGTCTCTTCCCCACCCATGAAGCCGCCGGGGCCGCGCACGACCTCGACCGCGAGCCCCTCGCGCAGAGAGGTCCAGGCCGCTTCCGCCGGCGCGTCGGGGCGGAGGTACAGGAAGACGCGCTTGGCGCCGATCGCGCGTGCCGCGAGGGCAAGCCCCGCGAGCACCGCCTCGGGGTTCCGCGCGAGGAGCGTCTGCGAGAGCGGGCTGTCGGGATCGGCGTCGTACGCGTTCGCGATGACGAAGGCCTCGCCGCCCGCGGCATTGGCGCGCGCCGCCGCGAGCTTCCGCGCGAGCGGGAAGCCGCCGCCCCCGCGGCCGCGGAGTCCCGACCGCTCGACGCGATCGACGATCTCCTGCGGTGCCATCGTCCCGTCCGTCGCAGGGACGCGCGCGTCGAGAAGATGGGTCCCGGCGCTAGCGGGCAAAGGCCGGCTCCGTCGGATGATGCGCCTCGTCCTCGCGAAGCTTGTCGTGTGCGGGCGGCGGTGTGACCAGAGGCCAGGTGCCGGCGATGCCGAGGTTGCCCGTGAACTTGCGGCCGCCGCGTGGGACGGCGCTCCCCTGGCCCGCGGGCGCGCCGCGGAAGTTCGGGAGGATGGACGCGGCCGTGTAGATGTCGGTCATCGTCCGCGGCGTGTCGGCCATGAGCAGCTCGGCGACGGTCCAGGGCAGATACCCGTAGGCCTCGTGGATGCGGTAGAGCATCTGCGTGAGCCGGTCGGGACCCTTCGGCGTCTCCGCGATGATCCGGCGCGCCGCGCTCAAGTCGAGCGATCGCTCGTCCTCGGCGGGGATCGTCGTCACCGCGGTCGACATCGGCCGGCGCGGGCCGTAGGGGGCCGC
Source organism: Candidatus Limnocylindria bacterium (assembly GCA_046589985.1). Classification (GTDB taxonomy): domain Bacteria; phylum Chloroflexota; class Limnocylindria; order P2-11E; family P2-11E; genus JACDAF01. Next base: position 2,725 of record JBKJTV010000205.1, read on the forward strand.
GGCGATCATGCGGATCCGGTAGTAGGAGGCGCGCGGCGCCATCAGCGGCCGCTTCCGGAAGCCGTGGCGGAAGCGATACGAGATGGAGATCGCGCGGGGCGGGCAGGCCTTCTCGCACAGCAGGCACGACTCGCACTTGAAGATGCTCGTTTCGGGCTCGAGGAGCAGCGCGATGAGCCCACGCGAGCGCTCCGGCAGCTCGCGCTTCTCGTACGGGTACTTCCTCGTGACCGGCCGCGGGTGAACGATGTGCTCGAGCGTCCGCAGCATGCCGCTGAGAATGCCTTTCACCTGTCCACGTCCCCGAGCACGATGTCGATGGAGCCGAGGATCGCGACGAGGTCGCCAACGAGCCGGCCGCGCACGAGCCACGGGAGGATCTGGAGGTTCACGAACGACGGGCCGCGGTACTTCGCGCGGAACGGGTTCGGCGAGCGACCATCGCTGATCATGTACACACCGGTCTCGCCCTTCGCGCCTTCCACCGTGTAGTACGCCTCGCCCGGCGGGCACTTCCAGACGTGGCCGAGCCGCGCGCGCACCGGTCCGCCCGGGAGCCGATCGATGCACTCGCGCACGATCTGGATCGCCAGGCGCATCTCGCCGAGCCGCACGCGGTACCGGGCGTAGGCGTCGCCTTCGGTGGCGACGACCGGCTTCAGCGTCGTGAGCTCCGGATAGATGGAGTACGGCCGGTCGCGACGCAGGTCCCAGTCGACGCCGGAG
>JBKJTV010000313.1:0-7576 GCA_046589985.1 Candidatus Limnocylindria bacterium
CGATCCGCGCCCAGGCCGCCTCGATGCCCGTCGTCCCCGACGGCTCCGGGAAGAGCGTCGGGATCGCGGCTGGTCCGAGGCGCTGGGCGACCCCCATGCGCACGAGCTCGCCCTGGAAGTTCACGGCCTGGTCGTAGGCCTGCAGCTTCACGATCGCGAGCGAGTCCAGCGGCGCCCAGGGCTCGGGCCGGTACCCGAGGAGGACGAACTCGAGCGGCAGCGACTCCCCGTGCTGCTCGAGGAACTTGTTCACCCCCTCGGCGAACGCCTCCGCGGCCGCGCGCCCGTCGGCGCTGAGGAGCTCGAGGTCGCGCTGGGCGGCCCGTCCAAGCGAGAGCGTGCGCGTGAGCTTGTCGGCGGCGAGCGTCGCTTCGCCGAGGACCTCGGAGAGCCGCCCGTGCGCCGCGCGCCGGTAGAGGTCCATCTGGAAGAGGCGGTCCTGAGCGAGCACGTAGCCCTGCATGAAGAAGAGGTCATGCGCGTCGCGCGCGAAGATGTGCGGCACGCCGTAGCGGTCGCGCACGACCTCGCCGCGCTCGTGCATCCCGATGAGCCGCAGGTCCGCATCGATCACGGGATGCGGGCGGTAGACGACGATCGCGAGCATGACCAGGACGGTCGAGAGGAGCAGCGCGACGATGACGGCTGCGGCGCGAAAGGCGCGCCTCATTCCTTCGAGATCACCACGAGAAGAGCGCCACCATCGACCTTTGCTCCGACGGCCACGGCGACGCGCGTCACCCGGCCGGACAGCGGCGCACGCAGCTCGTTCTCCATCTTCATCGCCTCGAGGGTGACGAGCGGCGCGCCACGCCCGACAGTGTCGCCCTCGCGGACGTGGACCGCCTTGAGGAGACCGGGCATCGGCGCGCGAAGCTCGTGTCGACCCGGTCGCGCCTGGCCGCCAGCTCGACGGGCCGCGAGCGTCCGCTCGTCCGCGACCGCTGCGGTCACCTCGGTGCCGTCGACCCAGAGGCGCATCGGATCGCGTCCCAGCAGGTGCACCTCGTGGGTGGCGCCGCCGACGGTGATCCACCAGGAAGCCGCCGTCACGGGCCGCGCCTGGAGTGCGATGACCCGGTCGTCGACGAGCGTGGAGCCATCGGGGGCGACCTCGACGCGTACGGTGCGCTCGCCGACCTGGACCTCGTACCTCATCGGAGCGCGTCCTCACGAGCACCGCGCACCCAGAGCGAGCCGTCCGCTGCAGAGGCGCGCCGCGCGCTCGTGCGCGTCGCGAGCAAGGCGGCCATCGCAGCGGCCGTGAGCGCCGTGCCGTCGAGGTCGGCGCGCCGGCCCGCCCATCTCGCCTCGACGTAGGAGGTGTCGTAGCGTCCGGCCCCGAAGTCGGCATCGGCGAGGACCTGCTGGTGGAATGGCAGCGTCGTCGTCACGCCGGCGATGACGGTCTCGGCGAGCGCGCGACGCATCCGTGCAAGCGCGTCGTCCCTCGTCGCGCCCCAGGCGACGATCTTCGCGAGGAGCGGGTCGTAGTCGGTCGGCACGGTCATGCCGCTCTCGATACCCGCGTCGACCCGGATCCCGGGCCCCGCGGGAAAGCGCACGAGGCCGAGTCGTCCCCCAGCGGGCAGGAATCCGGCGAACGCGTCCTCCGCCGTGATCCGGCATTCGATCGCGGCGCCGCGCCGCTCAACGGAATCCTCTGAGAACGGGAGCGGCTCACCCGCTGCGACACGGAACTGCAGTGCGACGAGGTCGAGGCCGGTGACCTGCTCGGTGATCGGATGCTCCACCTGCAGCCGCGTGTTCACCTCGAGGAACACGAAGGTACCGTCCGAGCTGACGAGGAATTCCGCGGTGCCGGCGTTGCGGTACCCGGCGGCGCGCGCGATCGCCACCGCGGCTGCGCCGAGGCGCGCGCGCAGGGCCTCATCCACGGACGGACCGGGCGTCTCCTCGATGAGCTTCTGATGGCGGCGCTGGATCGAGCAGTCGCGCTCGCCAAGCCAGACGACGGAGCCGTGGTCGTCGGCGAAGAGCTGCATCTCGATGTGTCGCGCGCCCGCGAGGTAGCGCTCGATGAGGAGGGCGGGCGCGCCGAAGGAGCTCGTCGCCTCGCCGGTCGCGCCGCGCCACGCGGACGCGAGCTCATCGGCGGAACGCACGATCCGCATCCCCTTCCCGCCGCCACCGCCCGCGGGCTTCAGCAGGAGCGGGTAGCCGATGCGCTCAGCGACCGTGCGCGCGGCCGGGAGGTCGGTGATCGGCTCGAGCGTCCCTTCCGCGATGGGCACACCTGCCTCCTTCGCGAGGCGGCGCGCGCTCGTCTTTTCCCCGACGGCGCGCTGCACTGACGCGGGAGGCCCGACGAAGGTGAGGTCCGCGGCCGCCACGGCCTCCGCAAAGTCCGCGCTCTCGGAGAGGAAGCCGTAGCCGGGGTGGACGGCGTCGCAACCGGCGCGCTTCGCGACCGCGATGAGGCGCTCGCCGCGGAGGTAGCTCTCAGCGGGAGCGGCGCGCCCGATCGGGTACGCCTCGTCCGCGAGCCGCACGTGCGGCGCGCCCTCGTCGGCCTCGCTGTACACCGCGACCGTCGCGATCCCCATGTCGCGGCAGGTGCGGATGACGCGAACAGCGATCTCGCCACGATTGGCGACCAGCACTTTCCTGAACGGCGCGGAGCGCTGCACGATCAGCCGTCGATCAGGAGCTGGGAAGATATGGCTGACTGCGACGTGAGCCGTCGCAGGTGGCGACCCCACCTGTCACAAGGGGATGTTCCCGTGCTTCTTCTTCGGATTCGCGTCGCGCTTCCCGGCGAGGGCCCGGAGCGCGGCGATGAGGCGCGGCCGTGTCTCGCGCGGCTCGATGATGTCGTCGATGAACCCGCGCGCTGCTGCGATGTACGGGTTCGCGTATCGCTCGACGTATTCGGCGACGAGCTCGGCGCGCCGTGTGTCGGCGTCCTTTGCTTTGGCCAGCTCCTCGCGATACAGAATGTTCACCGCACCCTCCGGGCCCATGACCGCGATCTCAGCGCTCGGCCACGCGACGTTGTAGTCGCCGCGCAGGTGCTTGCTCGACATGACGTCGTACGCGCCGCCGTATGCCTTGCGCGTGATGACCGTGAGCTTCGGCACCGTCGCCTCGGCGTACGCGTAGAGGAGCTTCGCGCCGTTACGGATGATCCCGCCGTGCTCCTGCGCGGTGCCCGGAAGGAATCCGGGCACGTCGACCAGCGTGACGAGCGGGATGTTGAATGCGTCGCAGAAGCGAACGAAGCGAGCACCCTTGATCGACGCGTCGATGTCGAGGACCCCCGCGAGCACCATCGGCTGCTGGGCGACGACACCGACGGTCCGGCCGTCGAGGCGCGCGAACGCACAGATGATGTTCTGCGCCCAGCCCTCGTGCACCTCGAGCACGTCGCCCGAGTCCACGATGCGGCGGATGACATCCTTCATGTCGTACGCCTTGCTCGCCTGTTCGGGCACGATCGTGTCGAGCTCCGGATCCTCGCGGTCGGCCGGGTCGTCAGTCTCGACGACCGGTGCGCCGTCCACGTTGTTCGACGGCAGGTACGAGATGAGCCGCCGGAGCAGGAGCGCGCACTGCACATCGTCATCGGTCTCGAAATGCGCGACCCCGCTCTTCCGGGAATGGACATCAGCGCCGCCGAGCTCCTCCTGCGTGACGTCCTCGTGCGTCACCGTCTTCACGACGTTCGGGCCGGTCACGAACATGAAGGACGTGTCGCGGACCATCGCGACGAAATCGGTGATCGCGGGCGAGTACACCGCTCCTCCGGCGCACGGTCCCATGATGCCGGACAGCTGCGGCACCACGCCGCTCGCAAGGACGTTCCGGAGGAAGATGTCCGCATAGCCGGCAAGGGAGACGACCCCTTCCTGGATCCTCGCGCCGCCGGAGTCGTTCAGACCGATGATCGGGGCGCCGTTCCGGACGGCGTGATCCATGACCTTCACGATCTTTGCGGCATGCACCTCTGCGAGCGAGCCGCCGAAGACCGTGAAGTCCTGGGAGAAGACGTACACGAGCCGCCCGTCGATGCGGCCGAAGCCGGTAACGACCCCGTCCCCGGGGAATCGCTCGTCATCGGACGTCAGCTCGTTCGGACGGCTCATCGCGAACGCGTCGAGCTCGGTGAACGAGCCTTCGTCAAGGAGCAGGTCGAGTCGCTCGCGCGCGGTGAGCTTGCCCTTCGCGTGCTGCTGCGCCACCCGATCCGGCCCGCCGCCGACCATCGAGCGCTTGCGGAGATCGGCGAGCCGCTCGCTCGGCGTCATCTTCCGCGGAGTATCGGTCACGAGAGCAGCTCCGCGACCGCCGCATACGGATCGATCTCGCGCGCGGCGACGCGCGCGACCGCGTCTTCGACCGCGCTCGTCCCGATCCGGTCCTTGACCTGTCGCACGAGCGTCTCGCGAAGGAGCGTCTCGACCTCGGCGCGAGCGGCCTCGCGGCGGCGGCGATCGCGCTCGCCGCTCTCGCGGCCCCACTCGGCGTGCTTCGCTATCGCGCCCATCAGCAGGTCGATCCCCGTGTTCTCGAGGGCGCTCGTCCGCACGATCGGGGGCTTCCATTGACCCCTGCTCGCTGCGCTGGCTGCGCCTGCTTCGCTCGCGGGGGCCGAGGACGGCTCGCTCGGGCGAAGCCCTCGCTCGCGGGTGCCGAGGGTCAGCATCATCGCGAGATCCCGCACGGTCTCGTCGGCCCCGGGCTTGTCCGCCTTGTTCACGACGAGCACGTCTGCGATCTCGAGGACGCCCGCCTTGATCGCCTGGATGTCGTCGCCAAGACCGGGGACCGTCACGAGGCAGACGGTGTCCGCGACCCGCACGACGTCGACCTCCTCCTGCCCCACACCGACGGTCTCGACGATGACCGTCGGGACGCCGAGGGCGTCGAAGATGTGCACGACGCGCATCGTGGCGCGGGCGACGCCACCGGAGTGCCCACGGCTCGCCATGCTGCGGATGAAGAGGCCCTCGTCGAGGAAGCGGTCACGCATACGGATCCGGTCGCCGAGGATCGCGCCACCGGTGAAGGGGCTTGACGGGTCGACCGCGACGACGGCGACGCGGTCCCCGCGATCCCGGTGCGCGCCCACGAGCCGCGAGACGAGCGTGCTCTTCCCTCCGCCCGGCGGTCCGGTGACGCCGATGACCTGCGCGGCGCCGGTCTTCGGGTAGAGCTCGCGCATGACCTCGCCGGCGTCGGGCTCGTCGTTCTCGACGACGGTGAGGAGCCGCGCGATCGCTCGCTTGTCGCCGGCCCGCGCGCGAGCGAGCAGGTCCGCGGCGCGGGACACCTAGGAAGCGCGCAGGAGGGATCGCGCGATGACGATCCGCTGGACCTCGCTCGTGCCCTCGCCGATCTCCATGAGCCGGAGGTCACGGAGGTGCCGCTCCACCGGGAAGTCGCGCAGGTACCCGTAGCCGCCGAGGATCTGGAGGGCGTCGTTCGCCGCGCGGCTCGCTGCCTCGGTCGCGAGGAGCTTCGCCATCGAGGCGGCCGTGCCGAAGGGCTTCCCCGCGTCCGCGAGCGCCGCGGCGCGATGGACGAGGAGGCGTCCGGCCTCGAGCTCGGTGCGGGCGCGGGCCAGCTTCCAGCGCGTCATCTGGAAATCGCTCAGCGGCTTCCCGAACTGGTGCCGCTCCTTCGCGTATGCCGTCGCCGTCTCGATCGACGCCCGGCCAAGGCCGAGTGCGAGCGCGCCGATGCCGATGCGGCCCTTGTCGAGGACCTGCTTCACGTCTTCGAAGGCCGCGCCCTCGATCCCGATGCGGTCCCCCGCGGGCACGCGGCACCCCTCGAGCACGAGCTGCGAGGTGTCGGAGGCCCAGAGGCCCATCTTCTTCTCGCGCTTGCCGGCACGCAGGCCCGGCGTCCCCGCGAGGACGCCGAACGCGGAGAGCTTGCGCGGCTCGCTCGCGGCGATGACGACGGCGAATCCCGCGAGCGAGCCGTTCGTGATGAACTGCTTCTGCCCGTCGAGGACGTAGGAGTCGCCGTCGCGCACCGCGCGGGTCTTCGCCGCGATCGCGTCGGAGCCGGACGAAGGCTCCGTGAGCGCCCACGCACCGAGGTGCTCACCGCGCGCGAGCGGCGGCAGCCAGCGCCGCTTCTGCTCGTCGCTCGCCGCGACGAGGAGGTGTCCGATGGAGAGGGAGTTGTGCGCGGCGATCGTGAGCGCGAGGGACCCGTCGGCGGCGCCAAGCTCCTCCATGACGAGCGCGATCGTCAGGGTGTCGAGCCCTGCCCCGCCGTATTCCTCCGGGACGGCGAGGCCGGTGAGCCCGAGCGAGGCCAGCTCCTTCACGAGCGTCGGCGGGAACGCGCCCGCCTCGCTCCACTCGTGCGCGTTCGGCGCGATGCGGTTCTGGGCGAAGGCCCGCACGGCGTCGCGGACGGCGAGCTGCTCGTCCCGGTAGCGGAGGTCCACCCCCTAGGTCTGCGGGTACGCCTGGCGCACGCTCGCGTCGAGGGTCGGGACGAGCTCGTCGACCATCTTCTGGTCCTTTTCGAGGACCGCGCGGTCGACCGCCCAGGCCCTTGTGCGGGCTTCCGTGACAAGCCGTTGCTGCTCGGCGGGGATCTGGGTGAACGCGATCATCCGCGAGCGAGTCAGCTTGCGCCGCTCGGCGTCGTCGGTGATGCGCGTGAGCTCGCGGAGCTGCGGCGTCAGCGCACCGACGCGCGCGATGTCCTGTGGGATCGCGGCGATCATCCCGAAGCGGGTCTTCCACCATTCGACGAGCGACGGCTCGTCCTTGCCCTTGAGGGCCGCGAGCCCCACGTCGATGGGCCGGTCATCCGTCTTTGCCACTGCTGACTCCTCTCCTGTTCAAGCACCCGCTGCGCGCGTGCCACGCCGCAGGCGCATTGACTCGCGCGTCGCGGCTCAGCCGCTCCTCGCTCGCTCTCCTCTCCTTCTAGCGACTGCGTCACGCAGGTATTTCACGATCTCGTCGAGCGAGGCGCCGGGCTGGAACACGCGCTCGACGCCATGCTCCTTCAGGCGCTCCGCGTCGTCTTCGGGGATGATCCCGCCGCCGAAGAGCAGGACGTCGTCCATTCCCTTCTCCTTCATGAGCTCGGCGATCCGCGGGAAGACGTAGTTGTGGGCGCCGGACAACAGCGAGACGCCGATCGCGTCGGCGTCCTCCTGCAACGCGGTCTCCACGACCTGCTCCGGCGTCTGGTGCACGCCGGTGTAGATGACCTCCATGCCGGCATCGCGCAGCGCGCGCGCGACGACCTTCGCCCCCCGGTCGTGGCCGTCGAGCCCCGCTTTCGCGACGACGACGCGGATCGGCCGCTTCACAGCCGGATGCCGAGCTCAGCGAAGTGGTGCTCCCAGTGGAGGTGGCCGTAGAACGCGGCGGCGGCGAACACCTGGTCGTCAGCGAGGTCCGCGTCGCTGAGCGAGCGGACGGCCGCGACAAAGCTCCGGTACGAGGTGTCGAGCTCATCGATGAGGGCCTCGGGCCCGACGAGCTTGCGCGCCTCGACGGTGCGGGCGTTCTGCGCGTCGATGCTCGGGCCGTCCCAGCGCGTGAACTCGCGAGTGCGCAGCTCCTTCACCGCCTGC
>JBKJTV010000010.1:0-4633 GCA_046589985.1 Candidatus Limnocylindria bacterium
GCCCGGGCGATACAGGCGCGCGTGGACCGGCTGCCGGGTCCGGTGGTCGCGCCGGACGAGGCGATCCGGGCGACGGTGATGGGGGCCTCGCAGTTCTCCGTCGAGCTCTCGGGGAGCACGGTGTCGATCCCCGACCCCGCGCTGCTCCCCCTCCGGGACGTCCCGGTCGCGCGCGCGCAGGCGGCGACTGCGCAGGCGCTCGCCGCTGCGGCCCGGCAGACCGAGGGTGACGGTGCGCTCGCGCTGGCGGTGCCGTGGCAGGGTGAGCCGACGCACGCGGCGCTGTCGGACCTGGCGCGCGGCCTCGTGGCCGCGACGGACCGGCGGCCGCTCGTCGTCGCGCTCGTTGCGGATGTCGCACGCTCGCTCGGCCAGGTGCTCGCGGAAGCCGGCGCGGAAGGGATCATCGTGCTCGACGGGCTCGAGCTTGCCGATCTCGAGTTCGTCGACGTCGGGTCCCCGCTTCCGCCGCTGGGCGCGGTGCCCGTCGTGGTGAAGACGCTCCTGCTGGTCGCCCCTGGTGCGCCGGGCGACCCTTAGCGGCGGCGGGCGGGCATCTGCACGATCTTGGTGCGCGCGCGACCGGCCTCACCGCTCGCCTGAAGCCACCGCCGTAGTCGCTTCTCGAAGTCTTCGAGGTGCGCGAGCATGAGGCGCCGGGAACCTTCCGCGTCACGGCGCCGCACCGCTTCGATGATCTCCTCGTGCGCCTTCTGCGTCGTCCGCGCGGACTTCACGTCGCGCATGTCGTGCACCGTCTGCATGAGCAGATCCCGGTACGCACGCACGGTGGCGGACAGCAGCTCGTTGCGTGCGGCCTCGGCGACCGCGACGTGGAAGTCCATGCTCGCCTCGGTGTGGGGCGCACCTTCGCGCACGACCTTGCGGCCGCGCTCGACGGTCTCCTCCAGGCGGCCGAGCTGCTCGGCGCCCCAGCGCTGCGCCGCAAGCTCGGCGGTCGCGGCCTCCACGACGGTGCGCGCCTCCGCCAGCTCCGAGAGCGTCATGCGGCGGAGCAGGATCAGGGTGGAGATCGACTCGGCGACGTTGTCGACGTTCGATTCGGTGACGAAGGCTCCCCCGCTCGCACCGACCTTCACCCGGATGAGGCCACGCGCTTCCAAGACGCGGAGCGCGTCCCGAACGGTGATCCGGGAGACGCCGAACTCCTCCGCAAGCTCGCGCTCCGACTGGAGCCGGTCGCCCGGCGACAGCTGGGCGGAGAAGATGGCTCGTTCTATCTGCGAGACGATCTCTCCGGAGGCTCTCGCCTGGCGGATCGGCGTGAAAGTTGTGGTCATCGGTCCTATGGTATGAACATTCTGCCATTCGGGCCGAGCGGGTGGAGGTAGGTTGCGATGCGAGCACAGATCCGGACCATGGCGATCCTCGCGGCCCTCGCGCTCCTTGTCGGCGCCTGCGGAGGCGGTCCTGGCGCGAGCCAGGCCACCGCGACGCCTGCGGCCACGACGGCCGCACCGACCGTCGCCTCGGAGACGCCGGCGCAGGTGATGGCACGCCTGTACGAGCTGGCGAAGGCCGAGGGCGGCGTTGCCCTGTACTCGTCGACGAACAACGACGACGCCAAGAAGATCCTCCCGGAGTTCGAGAAGCAGTTCCCCGGCATCAAGGTCACCCACACGCGCGCATCCGGCGAGGCCCTCGTGCAGCGGCTCGTCACCGAGAAGAAGGCGGGCCAGGACCTCTTCGACGTCGTGGAGACGAACCTGTTCGAGGTTCTCTTCGTCATCGAGTCCGGTTACACCCAGAAGTACAAGGTCGCCTCGTTCGGGGACTACCCCGACGCGGCGAAGGACAAGGACGGCGCCTGGGTGGCCGGCCGATTCAACAACGACCTGATCGGCATCAACACGGAGAAGGTCCCGGCTGGCGTGAGCATCAAGACGTGGAAGGACCTCTGCAACCCGGCGCTCAAGGGCAAGATCGCTGTCGAGCAGAGCGACGTGGTCATCTACTCGGCATTCCGGAAGATCTTCGGTGACGCCGAAGCGCAGGTCATCCTCAAGTGCATCGCGGCGAACAGCCCGTCACTCCGTTCGGGGCACACCGACATGGCGAACCTCCTCGCGGCGGGTGAGTTCGCCGCAACGCTCTCGTCGAACGGTCACCGGCTCGCTCAGCTGAAGTACGAGGAGAAGAAGCCGATCGACTGGGCGAAGGCCGATCCCATCATCACCGACGTACAGGCGGTCGCGCTCAGCAACAAGCCAAAGAACCCGAACTCGGCGAAGCTCTTCCTCGAGTGGTTCACTTCGCCGGACGGGCAGAAGGCGATCGCGGCGACCGGCCGGGTCCCCGCGTCCGGCAAGGTCCCGGCGAAGTACCCCGATCTCCACAACTTCGGGAAGATCCTCTTCGTGAACCAGGACCTCCGAAAGGACTTCGACAAGGACGCGGAGTTCTGGCGGACGACGCTCGGCATCAAATAGCGGCCCGGTGACCGCACCGAGCTTCGTGACGCGTCGCGCCGGGAGCTTCAGGCTCCCGGCGCTTCGCGTCGACACGATCGTGCTCATCGCGTGCTCGCTGCTCATCGGCTACCTCACGCTCGTGCCGCTCACGATGCTCGTCCTCGGCAGCCTCTCGACGGCCGGGACGATCCTCGACGGTGAGCCAACGCTCCGGCACTTCGAGCGGGTGCTCACCGACCGCAACGGTCTCGAGCTTCTCTGGACCTCGTTCGCCTACGGGATCGGATCGGCACTTCTGGCCTTCACGTTCGGCACCGCGATGGCCTGGGTCGTCGAACGCACCGATGTGCCGGCGCGCAACCTCTGGTACGGCGTCGCCCTCGTCCCGCTCATCGTGCCGGGGATCATCCACACGATCGCCTGGATCTTCCTGCTCAGCCCGGAGATCGGCTGGCTGAACGCTCCGATCAAGGCCATCTTCGGTACGCCGCTCTCGATCTACAGCCTGCCGGGGATGATCTGGGTCGAGGGGTTGCATACGGCGCCGCTCGCATTCGTCCTCATGAGCGCTGCGTTCCGCACCATGGACCCGAGCCTCGAGGAGGCCGCCGCGACTGCGCGCGCCGATCCCTGGACGACCTTCCGCCGCGTGACGCTGCCGCTCCTGCTTCCGACGAGCGCCTCCGTCGTGCTCATCCTCTTCGTGCGCGCGATCGAGTCCTTCGAGGTCGCCGCGATCATCGGCCTCCCAGGCCGCATCTTCGTATACACGTCGCGCATCTACCTCTCGCTGAACCAGTACCCGCCGAACTACGGCCTGGCCGCCGCCTTCGCGATGGTGCTGCTCGGGCTCTCGGTCTTCGGCCTCTACGTCCACCACCGCGTCACCCGCCGCGCGGAGCGGTACGTGACCATCACCGGCAAGGCCTATCGCCCGCGTCGAGTGTCGCTCGGCCGCTTCCGCTTCGTCGCCGTCGGCATCCTCGTGCTCTACGGCGCCCTCGCGATCGTCCTGCCCTTCCTGGTGCTCGTGTACTCGAGCCTCGTGCGCGTCTACACCGTGCCGACGCTCGAGACGCTGCGCGAGCTCACGCTCCGGAACTACGCGTTCGTGCTCACCGACGACCTCACCGTGCGCGCGATCGGGAACAGCCTCATTCTCGGCGTCGCGAGCGCGACCCTCGTCGTGGCGCTCACGGCCATCGTCGGCTGGATCACCGTGAAGAGCCGGACGCCGGGACGCGGGGTGCTCGACTTCCTCGCCTTCGTGCCGATCGCGATCCCCGGGATCGTCCTCGGCATCAGCCTGGTGTGGCTGTACTTCACGATCCCCCTGCGCATCTACGGCACCCTCTGGATCCTCCTCGTCGCGTACATCACGCGTTTCCTGCCGTACGGCATCCGGAGCACGACCGCCGCCCTCATGCAGATCCACAAGGAGCTGGAAGAAGCCGCCGCGACATCGGGCGCCCGGTGGTGGACGACCTTCCGGAGGATCACGATCCCGCTCATGCGGCCGGCGCTCGTCGCCGCGTGGATCTACGTGTTCATCGTGTCGCTGCGCGAGCTGTCGAGCACCATCCTGCTCTACTCGAGCGAAAGCGTGACCATCGCGATCCGGATCTTCGACATGCGCGATTCGGGGCAGTTCACCGCGATCGCCGCGCTCTCCGTGATGATGATCATCAGCCTCGTCCTGCTCGTCGCGCTCCTCCAGAAGCTCGGCGGCCGCACCGTGAAGGAGGCGTAGTGCTCACGATCGAGGGGCTGCGCAAGTCCTTCACCACGGACCGGGGTGGCGTACGCGCCGTCCAGGGCGTGTCTTTCACGGTCGAGACCGGCCGTTTCTACACGCTGCTCGGACCGTCGGGCTGCGGAAAGACGACGACGCTCCGCTGCATCGCCGGCCTCGAGCGCCCTGAGGCTGGCACGATCACGCTCGACGGAGAGGAGCTCTCCGGCCAGTCGGGATTCATGCCGACGCACCAACGCGACATCGGAATGGTCTTCCAGTCCTATGCGATCTGGCCGCACCTCAGCGTGTTCGAGAACGTCGCCTTTCCGCTGAGGGTCGGCGACAGGAAGCCGGCACGCGCGGAGCTGCGGCGCATGGTCGAGGAGGCCCTCGCGCTCGTCGGTCTCGAGGGCCTGGAAGATCGGCCGGCCCCGCAGCTCTCCGGCGGCCAGCAGCAGCGGCTCGC
>JBKJTV010000011.1:0-6981 GCA_046589985.1 Candidatus Limnocylindria bacterium
GCGTGGCAGTGCAGCTTCGCGAGCTGACAGATGACGAGGTTCTTCGCGTCGTCGCCGGTCACGGCGATCATCGCGTCGGCCCGCTGGCAGCCCGCCTCCATCTGGTAGCGACCTTCGTCGGCCGGCGCGTTCAGGACGACGGAGCCGAGCTGCTCCTGGATGAACTGCGCCCGGCGGCGGTCGCTCTCGAGGATCATGACCTCATGGCCTGATTCGAGGAGGGCCTGCGCGAGGTGGAACCCGACCTCGCCTCCGCCGGCGACGATGAAGTACACGGGTCAGCCGGCCTTCGCCGGCGTGGGTGCCGGTGACTCACCCGCCAGGCGTCGCTCGTATGCAAGCGCCTTCTCGAGCAGCATCTTCCCCACCTCGAGATCCTCCGCGAGCATCGCCTGCAGGAGCGTACCGAGGATGCTCGTCCGCGAGACGGTCGTGATGCCCTGCGAGCGGTAGAGATTGGCCCGGATAGGGTCGTTCACTTTCGCGATGACGCGGCGCACGCCGAAGATCTCCTTCGCGATCTGCGCCGCCATGAGATTCCGGTTGTCGCCCTCGGTCAGCGCGAAGCACGCCTCGGCGGACTCGATCCCGGCCTGGCGCAGGATGTCCATGTCGGTCCCGTTGCCGAGGAGCGTGTTGCCCTTGAACGACTTCGGCAGGTGCTCGAACGACGATCGTTCGAGATCGACGACCGTCACCGCGTGCCCGTCCTCATCGAGGAGGCCCGCGAGAAAGGCGCCCACCCGGCCGCAGCCGATGATCACGATGTTCACTGCGGTGCCTCCTGACGATACGCGAGCACGGCGCACGGCGCCCCGACGTAGACGTTCTGCACGGTCTTGCCGACGTGCACGCGGCCAAGACGCGTGCGGTACGGCATTCCGATCATGACGAGGTCGGCGACACGCTCGCGCGCGGTGTCGATGATGGCGGCAGCAGCCTCGCGCGCCTGCAGCAGCTCTGTCTCGATGCGCAGCCCGGCCTGCTCGGCGACCTTGGCGGCACTCGCGAGCAGCTCCTCGCCGTGGTCGAGCTCCGGATCGAGGACCGCGTCAAGGGCCAGGTTCCACCGCACCTCGATGACGTGGACAGCGATGATCTCGGCCTTGGCCGGCTTCGCCAGCGACACCGCCAGACGGATGAGGTCGGGATCAACGCTCGTGCCTGCGACGGCCACCAGGATCCGTTTCAACTGCATCGAGGCGCGAGTCTACTTATCCCACCGCCTGACACGTTCCTAGTGCCTTCGCGCGAGGTCCGCGGTGTCCTCGAAGTGGTATGGCACGTCGATGACGATCGTGTTCGGACGGAAGAGCAGGGCGGCCTTCAACCGCGTCGCGGTCTGACTGTGCAGCAGCCATTCCCACCAGTGCCGGGGCACGAACTCCGCGAGGACGACGGTGATCGGGCGATCGTCTGACTTGTCGATCGCGTCGATGTAACGCAGGAGCGGGATGGTGAGCGACCGGTACGGGGAGAGGATCACATCCAGGCCGACGTCGGGCGTCCACTGCTGCCAGCGAGACCTGAACTCGTCGGCGCTCGCGTCGGTCGTCGAGATGTGCACCGCTTTCACGTTCTTGGAAATGGAGCGCGCGAACGCGACAGCCTGCAGGGCGGCGCGATCGATACGGGCCACCGGCACGATGACGACCGGGGGCTTCATCTCCGGGATCCGCAGGCTGAGATCCTCGAGGACGAGCGCATCGTGGACGTCGCGATAGTGGACGTGGGTCGCATAGAGGATCGCGACGATCACGGGCAGGACGACCATGACCATCCACGCGCCGTGCTCGAACTTCGTGTACGCGACGACGACGAGCACGACGCCCGTCACGACCGCGCCGACGCTGTTCAGCACCATCGAGAGCTGCCAGCCGCTGTCACGCAGCTTCCACCACCGCCGGACGAGTCCGGACTGCGAGAGTGTGAACGCGAGGAACACACCGATCGTGTAGAGCGGCACGAGCGCGGTGACGCTGCCGCCGAATGCGGTCAGCACCACACCGGCGGCGACGGCCAGCGCGACGATTCCCGTGTTGAACGCGAGACGCGAGCCCATGTCCGCGAAGTGCCGGGGCATGAAGCGGTCGTTCGAGAGCACCGAGGCGAGGCGCGGGAATCCGGTGAACCCCGTGTTCGCTGCCAGGAGAAGGATGACCGCCGTCGAGATCTGGACGAAGTAGTAGAAGGGCGAATCCGAGCCCACGATCGACCGCGTGAGCAGACTGTTCACCGTCTCAGCTTCATGCTCGTCCGGGATCACCCCGATCGTCTGCGCGAGGAAGGTGAGGCCAAGGAAGATCACCGCGAAGGTGATCCCCATGAGCACGAGCGTGATGACGGCATTACGGGTCTCCGGCCGCTTGAAGCTCGGCACACCGTTCGCGACCGCCTCGCTACCGGAGAGACCGACGGAGCCGGAGGCGAAGGCCCGCAGGATGAGGAGCAGCGAGAGCACCTGCGTGCCCTGGTCGTGGAACGGGGCCGGCGGCATCGCGGCAGCCGGCACGTCGCCGCTCGCGACGCGGATGAGCCCGTAGCCGATGAGCCCGAACATCCCCACCATGTAGAGATACGTCGGGGCCGCGAAGAGCAGGCCCGCCTCACGCACGCCACGCAGGTTCCCGAGAGTGAGGAGCGCGATGAGCACGAGGGCGAGGGGGACACGGACATCGTGCACGACCGGGACGAAGCTTGAGATCGCGGCGACGCCCGCGGCAGTCGAGACCGCGACCGTGAGAACGTAGTCGATGAGGAGAGCGGCCGCGGCGACGAGACCGGCGATCGTGCCGTGGTTCTCCCGGGCGACGAGGTAGCTGCCGCCGCCATTCGGGTACGCGCGGATGACGCGAGATTCGGAGAGGATGACGATCGCGAGGACCGCGACGACCGCGAGCGCGATCGGCAACGTGAGCGTGAGCGCCGCGACGCCAGCGACCGCGAGGACGCGCATCGCCTCCTCGGTCGCGTAGGCGGAGGAAGAGATGTTGTCCGAGGCCAGGATCGGCAGCCCCGTCGCCACGGAGACCCGCTCTTCCCCTTCGGCCTCGGTCGTGAGCCGGCGGCCGACCAGGAGTCGCGTGACCTTCGACCACGACCTCGCGAGCGGGCCTTTCTGGGTGAAGACCGCGTCGGTGGCGACGTAGTGGCCCGCGTCGCGTCGGAACTGCGTGCCACCGGGCCGGACGATGCGGACCGAGCGATCGCCAGGCTTGCGCCCCGTCTGCCACTGTCGCTTCTCGAGTGACGGGATGTCCGGCTCGGTCGGTGGACCATCGTCGCGCATGGAGCGCGAGTCTAGGGACCTAGTGACGCGTGGCGCCGGCGGCGTCCTCCACGTGATAGGGCACGTCGATCACGACCGTATTCGGCCGGAAGAGCAGGCTCGCCTTCAACCGGAACGCGGTCTGGCTATGCAGCAGCCATTCCCACGGGTTGCGCGCGACGAACCCGCTCACCACGACGGTGATCGGTCGGTCATGACGGTCGAGGGCATCGATGTAACGGAGCAGCGGCGGCACCAGCGACCGATACGGCGACTCGATGACGTCGACCGCGATACTTGGGACCCACCGCTTGAAGCGCTGCTCGAACGCCGCCGCGCTCTCCGGTGTGGTCGCGATGTGGACCACCCTGACCTGCGGCGAGATCGACCGCGCGAACGCGAGCGCCTGACGCGCGGCGCGATCGACGCGCGCGATCGGCACGACGACGAGCGGCGGCACAAGCACGGGAAGGTCTTCATCGAGCGTCGGGAGCACGAGCGCGTCGCCGACGTATTGGTAATGCTGATGGATGGCGTGCAGCAGCACCACGATCGCGGGAAGCACCAGGAAGACCATCCAGGCCCCGTACTGGAACTTCGTGAACGCCACCACGACGAGAACGACTCCAGTGACGATCGCACCGACCGCATTGATCACGATCGTGACCCGCCAATGGCGGGGCCGCAGCCGCCACCAGCGGCGAACGAGCCCGGTCTGCGAAAGCGTGAAGGCCAGGAACACGCCGATCGTGTAGAGCGGGATGAGGTTCGTGACGCTCCCGCCGAACGCCGCGAGCACGAGCGCGGCCAGAACGGCGAGCGCGATGATCCCGGTGCTGAACGCGAGGCGCTCGCCACGATGGGCGAAGTGCCGCGGCATGAACCGGTCGTGAGCGAGGACCGACGCGAGCCGGGGAAAACCGGTGAAGCCGGTGTTCGCGGCCAGGGCGAGCACGAGCGCGGTCGCGATCTGCACGACGTAATAGAACGGCGTCCCGTCGCCGACGATGGTGCGCGTCACGAGGCTGTTCACGGTCTCGGTCTCGTGCTGGTCGGGACGCACCCCGAGCGCCTGGGCCAGGTAGGTGATGCCGAGGAAGATGGTCGCGAACAGGATGCCCATGACGATCAACGTGACGGCCGCGTTGCGCCGCTCGGGCGGCCGCATGCTCGGCACGCCGTTCGAGATCGCCTCGCTTCCCGTGAGACCGACCGAACCCGACGCGAACGCGCGGAGGATGAGCAGGAGGCCGAGCGCCTGCATCGGCTCATCCGGGAAGGGATTCGGCGGGACGGCCGGCGTCAGGACATCGCCGGTCACGACGCGGCCGATCCCGTAGAGGATCATCGCGGCGATCACGACGATGTACACGAAGGTCGGACCCGCGAAGACCACGCCTGCCTCGCGGATCCCGCGGAGGTTGCCGATGGTGAGGATCGCGATGAAGACCACGCCGACCGCGACCCGGTGGTCGAGCAGTCCCGGCACGAAGCTCGAGATCGCTGCCACTCCCGCGGCGGTCGACACCGCGACGGTGAGCACGTAATCGATGAGCAGAGCCGACGCCGCGAAGAGCCCGGGCACCTTGCCGAGGTTCTCGCTCGTCACGACGTAGCTGCCCCCTCCGTTCGGGTAGGCGCGGATGACCTGGAGCTGGGAGAGGATGACGATCGCGAGGATCCCCACGACCGCGATCGCCACTGGCATCGTGAGCGCAAGGGCGCCGATGCCGGCGAGTGCGAGGATGCGCATCGCTTCCTCGGTGGCGTAGGCCGAGGATGAGATGTTGTCCGAGCCGAGGATCGCGAGTCCGGTGGGGACGCTGAGGCGCTCCGTCGCGTCCGCCTCGCTCTCGAGTGCGCGGCCGAGGAGGACCCGGCGGATCCGGGCAAGGGTCCGTCCGAACGTCCCGCTCGGTCGCGCCGCCTCGTCCGTCGCGATGTAGTGACCGTGTGATCTGCGGAATTCGCGTGAGGCGGGGCGGACGATCCTGACGTAGCGGTCGCCCGGCTTTCGACCCGCCTGCCCTTCACGGCGCTCGAGGGTCGGGAGCCCTTCCTCCACGCCGTTCTTCATAGACGACCCGGACGGGCGAAGCGGACGATCGTCGTCTCCGATGAGAACGAGATCTCGGCTTCGAGCGACCCGGCCCCGACGGCGAGCTCGCAGGCGCGCTCGAGCGCGCGCTCGGCCTCGCGCTCGAGCGGTGGCAATGACACAGCGATCGAATCGGCGTCCTCACCGACGTGGCGGATGAATGAGGCCGCGTAGGAGAGGGTGTGCAGATGCTCGACCGCCAGCTCGGCTCCGGGGTCAGAGATCCCTCGTGTCAACGCCTCCAGTGTCGGCACGGTCGCTCAACGCGGTGTCAACGCCGGGCCGGACAGGCTCAACAGCGGCTCAATACTCCGGCGCGACGAGCCGGTAACCGACACCCGGCTCGGTGATGAGGTACTTCGGCGCCTGTGGATCGCCTTCGAGCTTGCGCCGCAACCGGGCGATGTAGACGTGGAGGTAATGGGATTCATCCCCGTACTCCGCGCCCCAGACCTCACGGAGGAGCATCCGGTCGGTCAGCACGCGGTTCGGATGAGCGGCAAGCGCCTTGAGGAGCCCATATTCCGTCGGCGTGAGATGGATCGGCTCTCCGCGCACGCTCACGGTCCGATGCTCGAGATCGACCCGAAGCTCGCCCGTCGCGAATACCGGCTCCGCGCCGTGGGTCGGGCGCGCGACGTGGCGCAGCGAAACTCGGACCCGCGCGAGGAGCTCGTCGACGCCGAAAGGCTTCGTGAGGAAATCGTCGGCCCCGAGATCGAGCGCCGACACCTTGTCGCGCTCGCTGCCGCGGACCGAGAGCACGATGATCGGTGTGGCGCCCCGCTCCCGGATCGCCGTGATGACGCCAAAGCCGTCGAGCGTCGGGAGGTTCAGGTCGAGCAGTACGAGGTCTGGTCGGACCCGCGCGAACAGCTCGAGCGCCTCCCGGCCGTCCTTCGCAACGTCGATACGAAACCCGTGCCCCTCGAGGTTGGCCCGGAGCGCGCGCACGATCGCCGGCTCATCGTCGACAACGAGGATGCGCGCGCCCAGCTCGCTCATCGCGGCAGGGTGAAGACGAAGCGTGATCCCCCGCCCGACCGTGGCTCCACAGCGATCCTCCCGCCGTGCGCCTCCACCAGCCTGCGCGCGATCGCGAGGCCCAGACCGGTGCCCGTCGTCCGCAGATCTCGGCGCAGCCGCCGGAACGGCGCGAACACGCCGCGCGCGTCGCCGGGCGGGATCCCTGGCCCACGGTCGGCTACCTCGATCCGGACCGCGTCGCCCTCCACGGCAGCGCTCACCTCGATCTCCGAGCCGGCAGGCGCGTACTTCGCGGCATTCTCGATGAGGTTGCTGAGCACCTGGTCGATCTCGACGTAGTCGAGGAGCACCGGTGGAAGGTCGTCTGGGACCTGGACCCGGACGCGGTGCCCCGCGGTCAGGGGACGAAGGCGGCCGGTCACGTCCTCGACGAGCGCGCCGATGTCATACCACCCCTTCCGGGGCGTATGCACGCCCGCCTCGATGCGCGAGAGGTCGAGCAGATCGCCGACCAGGCGGTCGAGCCGCCGCGCCTCCTCGTCGCTCGCATCCATCCTCGCGGCGTCCGGAAGCCTTCGACAACGCGACGTCGCCTGGTCGGAAGGTCAACGCGCCGAGTTCGTGGACG
>JBKJTV010000211.1:0-2710 GCA_046589985.1 Candidatus Limnocylindria bacterium
GAGAAGACCGTCGAGCACGACGACGTGCTCCTGCAGCGCTACCTCGAGGCCCAGGAGATCGCGCCCGAGGACCTTGTCCGCGCGCTCCGCGCCGCGACGATCGCGAACAAGGTCGTCCCGGTGCTCTGCGGCGCGGCGCTCCGCAACAAGGCGGTCCAGCCGCTCCTCGACGCGGTCGTCGCCTACCTGCCCTCGCCGCTCGACGTCCCGCCGGTGGTCGGCAAGGACATGAAGACGGAGGAGGACATCGTCCGCCTCCCGAAGGACGACGAGCCGTTCTCGGCACTCGTGTTCAAGCTCGCGGCCGACCCGTTCGTCGGGAAGCTCGCGTTCTTCCGCGTCTACTCGGGCTCGGTCAAGGCCGGCGACGCGGTGCTCAACTCGACGAAGGACAAGCGCGAGCGCCTCTCGCGGATCGTCCTGCTCCACGCGAACCACCGTGAGGACGTCGACTTCGTCGCCGCCGGGGACATCGCCGCGGCCGTCGGGCTGAAGGGCTCCTTCACCGGCGACACCCTGTGTGATCCCGGGAAGCCGGTGATCCTGGAGCAGATCAAGTTCCCCGAGCCGGTCATCCAGATCGCGGTCGAGCCGAAGACGAAGGTCGACGAGGAGAAGATGTCGCTCGC
Source organism: Candidatus Limnocylindria bacterium (assembly GCA_046589985.1). Lineage (GTDB taxonomy): Bacteria > Chloroflexota > Limnocylindria > P2-11E > P2-11E > JACDAF01. Next base: position 630 of record JBKJTV010000211.1, read on the forward strand.
CCTCGCCCGCCTCGCCGAGGAGGACCCGACCTTCCGCCAGCACACCGATCCCGAGACGGCCCAGACGCTCATCTCCGGGATGGGGGAGCTCCACCTCGAGGTCATCGTCGACCGCATGCGGCGGGAGTTCAAGGTGGAGGCGAACGTCGGCCAGCCGCAGGTCGCCTATCGCGAGGCCATCACGAAGCCCGCGACGGGCGAGGGCCGCTACGTGAAGCAGTCCGGCGGCAAGGGCCAGTACGGCCACTGCGTCGTCAACTTCGAGCCGCTCCCGCGCGGCGAGGGCTTCGCCTTCGAGTGGAAGGTGAAGGGCCAGGGCCTTTCAAAGGAATGGGCCAAGGCGATCGAGGCCGGCATCAAGGAGAAGATGGCCAACGGCGTCATCGCCGGCTACCCGATGGTCGACCTCATGGCGACCGTCGTCGACGGCTCCCAGCACGAGGTCGACTCGAACGAGATGGCGATGAAGATCGCGGGGTCGCTGGCGCTCCAGGCCGCGGTGCCGAGGGCCGGCCCGGTCATCGTCGAGCCGATCATGAAGGTCGAGGTCACGGTGCCCGAGGAGTTCATGGGCGACGCGATCGGCGATCTGAACAGCCGGCGCGGCCAGGTGGGGGGCATGCTCGAGCGCGCGAACGCGCGCGTCATCAGCGGCACCGTGCCGCTCGCGACGATGTTCGGCTACGCGACCGACCTCCGCTCCGCGACCCAGGGTCGCGGCACCTACTCGATGGAGTTCGACCACTACGCGATCCTCCCGCCGAACCTGGCGGCCGAGATCACCAAGGGCAAGGCATGACCACGCAGAAGCAGAAGACGAACGAGGGGGTGGCAGGGGCCTAGCCCCTGCGAGGAACGAAATGGCAAAGAAGAAATTCGAGCGCAACAAGCCGCACGTGAACGTCGGGACGATCGGGCACATCGACCACGGCAAGACCACGCTCACCGCGGCGATCACGAAGACCCTCTCGCTGCGCGGTGGCGCGGACTTCCGGGCCTTCGACTCGATCGACAACGCCCCCGAGGAGCGGGAGCGCGGGATCACGATCTCGATCGCCCACGTCGAGTACGAGACCGCGAACCGCCACTACGCCCACGTCGACTGCCCCGGCCACGCCGACTACATCAAGAACATGATCACCGGAGCGGCGCAGATGGACGGGGCGATCCTCGTCGTCTCCGCCGCGGACGGCCCGATGCCCCAGACCCGCGAGCACATCCTCCTCGCCAAGCAGGTCGAGGTCCCCTCGATCGTGGTGTTCCTGAACAAGGTCGACATGGTCGACGACGAGGAGCTCCTCGAGCTGGTCGAGCTGGAGGTCCGCGAGCTGCTGTCGAAGTACGGCTTCCCGGGCGATGAGGTCCCGATCGTCCGCGGCTCCGCGCTCAAGGCCCTCGAAGGCCCGGCGGACCCGGATGACCCGGCCTACGCCCCGATCCTCGAGCTCATGGCCAAGGTCGACGCGTACATCCCGACCCCGGTCCGGCAGAAGGACAAGCCGTTCCTCATGCCGGTCGAGGATGTCTTCGGGATCAAGGGCCGCGGCACCGTCGCGACCGGGCGGGTCGAGCGGGGGATCGTGAAGGTCGGCGAGGAGGTCGAGATCCTCGGGATCCGCGACGCCCGCAAGGTCGTCGTCACCGGGGTCGAGATGTTCCGCAAGCTCCTGGACCAGGGCGAGGCCGGCGACAACATCGGCCTGCTCCTGCGCGGGATCGAGCGCGAGGACTTCGAGCGCGGCCAGGTCATCGCCAAGGCCGGCTCGGTGAAGCCGCACACGAAGTTCCTCTGCGAGGTCTACGTCCTGGCGAAAGAGGAAGGCGGCCGGCACACCCCGTTCTTCAACGGCTACCGCCCCCAGTTCTACATCCGCACGACCGACGTGACCGGTTCCGCGGAGCTTGCGACCGGGACCGAGATGGTCATGCCGGGGGACAACACCACCCTCACCGTCACCCTGATCACCCCGATCGCCCTCGAGGAAGGCCTGCGCTTCGCGAGCCGCGAAGGTGGCCGGACCGTCGGTGCGGGCGTCGTCACGAAGATCCTCGAATGATGATGAACATGAGAGAGACCCGGC
>JBKJTV010000251.1:0-7803 GCA_046589985.1 Candidatus Limnocylindria bacterium
CGTCGTCCGCCGCTTGCGGCCTGGTCCGTTCTCCGAACGTCAGGTGAAGCTCGTCGAAACCTTCGCCGACCAGGCCGCCATCGCGATCGAGAACGTCCGCCTCTTCAACGAGACCAAGGAGTCGCTCGAGCGCGAGGCAGCGAGCGCCGACATCCTCGAAGCCATCAGCCGCTCGACCGGCGACGTGGCGCCGGTCCTCGATACGGCCCTCCGACACGCGGTCCGGCTCTGCCACGCGCAACGCGGCGCGGTCTACCTGCGTGAAGGCGACGGGCTCCGCTTCACCGCGCATAGCGGGTGGGCACCGGACTGGTACGTCGAAGAGCTTCGGTCACGCGAGGCCTTTGCGGTCGGCGACGACAGCATCCCCGGCAGGGCCGCCGCCGCACGGGAGCCGGTCATGGTCGAGGACGTGCTCACGATCGATGACGCGTTCCGGGCGATCCGCGAGCGCGCAGGATTCCGGACGGTCCTCGGCGTACCGCTCATGCGCGGCGACGACGTGATCGGCGCGCTCGCTCTCTCGAACACGACCGTTCGGCCATTCACGCAAAGCGAGATCGACCTCGTAGGAACCTTCGCCGACCAAGTGGTCATCGCGCTCGAGAACGTGCGCCTCTTCAATGAGACGAAGGAGGCGCTCGAGCAGCAGACCGCGATCAGCGACGTACTCACCGCGATCAGCGGATCAGTGTTCGATCTCGACGCGGTCCTGCGCACGATCGCGGAGCGGGCGATCGCGCTCTGCCGCGCGGACTCGTCCACGGCCTACCAGATCGTCGACGAAGATCGGATGGTGCTGGTCGTCCGCGCGGGACCGGCGACCGGTTCTCCCTTCCAGTTGGGCGACCTGATCGATCGCGACCACCCGATGCTCGCTGCGGTCGTCACCCGGACCATGCGAACGGCGCAGGTCGACGACGCGAACGAGCACCCCGAGCTCCCGCGGAACACTCTTCGTGCACGCCTCGCGGTGCCGATCGTCCGCGACGGCACGGCTATCGGCAGCCTCCTCCTCGGCCGCTTCGAGCCGAGAGCATTCACTGCGCGCGAGGTGCAGCTCGTCCACACGTTCGCACAACAAGCCGGGATCGCTATGGAGAACGTCCGCCTTTTCAACGAGACGAAGGAGGCGCTGGAGCAGCAGACGGCGACGAGCAAGGTGCTGCAGACCATCAGCCGCTCCGCCTTCGATCTGCAGGCAGTGCTCGACACGGTCGTCGGGCGGGCGGCGCAGCTGTGCGGTGCCGAGCAGGCCTGGCTGCGCCGGATCGAGGGCGACGAGTTCCGGTTCGCCGCGTACTACGGCGCCTCGCCCGAGCTCCGCGCGATGTTCGAGGAGCTCCGCGTCGACGGCGCGATGGCCAGGATCGACGAGAGCGGCATGGGTGGTCGCGCGGTGATGGAACGGCGGCCGATACATGTGCACGACATTGCGAATGACGAGCAGCTGCGCGAGGCATCGCTCGCGCGGCGCGGCGGCGGCCGGACCTGCCTGGCCGTCCCGATGCTGCGCGACGGGGAGCCGATCGGAGCCATCGTGGTCGCCAGGAATCGGGTCGCGCCATTCAATGAGCGCGAGATCCGGCTCGTCGAGACGTTCGCCGACCAGGCCGTCATCGCCATCGAGAACGTGCGGCTCTTCAATGAGATCCAGGACAAGTCGCGGCAGCTCGAGATCGCCGGACGTCACAAGAGCGAGTTCCTGGCGAACATGAGCCACGAGCTCCGCACCCCGCTGAATGCGATCATCGGCTTCTCCGAGGTGCTCCTCCAGGGCATGTTCGGCGAGCTGAACGAGAAGCAGCGCGAGTACCAGCAGGACGTCCTCTCGTCCGGCCGCCACCTGCTGTCGCTCATCAACGACATCCTCGACCTCTCGAAGATCGAGGCTGGGCGCGTGGAGCTGGAGCTCGGGGAATTCTCACTGCCCGCGGCGCTCGACAACGGTGTCACGATGGTTCGCGAGCGTGCGCTGCGCCACGGCATCCGCATCGCCGTCGACTGCGATGGCGTGGATCTCATCGTCGCGGACGAGCGCAAGGTGAAACAGATCGTCGCGAACCTGCTCTCGAACGCGGTGAAGTTCACTCCCGACGGTGGCCGCGTCGATGTCCGTGTGGACCGGGAGAACGGCGAGGTCCGGATCGCCGTACGCGACACCGGTATCGGCATCGACGAGGCTGACCGGGAACGTATCTTCCTCGAGTTCCAGCAGGCCAGCCGCGACCCGGAGCGCTCTCGCGAAGGGACCGGCCTCGGTCTCGCGCTGTCGAAGCGATATGTCGAGCTGCACGGCGGACGGATCTGGGTCGACAGCGAGGTGGGTCGCGGGAGTACGTTCACCTTCACGCTGCCGCTCGTACCCCGGGGGAAGGAAGGCTGATGGCGAACGAGCTCATCCTGATCGTCGAAGACAACGACAAGAACATGAAGCTCGCGCGCGACGTGCTGCGGTTCGCGGGCTTCCGCACGGTCGAAGCGACCGATGGCGAGGCCGGCGTGCGCCTCGCCGCGGAGCACTGCCCCGCCCTCATCCTCATGGACATCCAGCTACCGGGGATCGACGGCATCACGGCGCTCGAGCGGATCCGTGCGGACGCGAAGACCTCGGAGATCCCGGCGGTCGCGCTCACCGCCTCAGTGATGACGGGAGACCGCGAGCGCTTCGTGAAGGCCGGGTTCGATGGCTTCATCGCGAAGCCGATCGACGTGAGCGCGTTCCCAGGGCAGGTGCGGGACCTCATCGCGCGCGGCCGCATGGACATGACCGCGTGAGCGCGAAGATCCTGGCGGTCGACGACATCCCGCAGAACCTGCGGCTCCTCGAGGCGGTCCTCGCACCGCAGGGCTACACGGTCGTCACCGCGGCGACCGGCGAGGAGGCGCTCTTCAAGGTCCTCAGCGAGAAGCCGGACCTCATCCTCCTCGACATCGTGCTGCCCGGTATCAGCGGCTACGAGGTCTGCAAACGTATCCGCGCCGACCCGACGACGTCCTACCTCCCGGTGGTCATGGTCACCGCGAGCGACATGCCGGAGAAGCTCAGGGCGATCGAGGCAGGCGCGGACGATTTCGTGCCGAAGCCCTTCGACGCACAGGAGCTGCTCGCGCGCGTGCGTTCGCTCCTGCGCATCAAGTCCTATCACGACACGATCGAGAAGCAGCGCAGCGAGCTCACAGCGTGGACCGAGACGCTCGAGACCCGCGTGCGTGACCAGGTCGATGAGCTCGCACGGCTCGGCCGACTGCGCCGGTTCCTCTCGCCGCAGATCGCCGACCTCGTCGTCTCGCAGGGTGGCGACCAGCTCCTCGACGGCCACCGGCGCGAGATCACGGTCGTCTTCTCCGACCTTCGCGGCTTCACTGCCTTCTCGGACGGCGCCGAACCGGAAGAGGCGCTTGGCGTGCTGCGCGCGTATCACGCGGCGATGGGTGACCTCATCTTCAAACACGAGGGGACGGTCGAGCACTTCGCGGGCGACGGGATCATGACCTTCTTCAACGATCCGATCCAGGTGGAGGATGCGCCGCTGCGCGCGGTCCGCATGGCCCTTGCGATGCGGACGCGTTTCAACGAGCTCGCGGGTGCGTGGCACAAGAAGGGTTACGACCTCGGCTTCGGTGTCGGAATCGCACTCGGCTACGCGACACTGGGTCGGATCGGGTTCGAGGGACGCTTTGACTACGGGGCGGTCGGCAAGGTCGTGATCCTGGCCTCGCGCCTGTCGACCGCGGCGGAGGCGGGGCAGATCCTCATCAGCCAGCGGGTGCACGCCGCGGTGGAGGACCGCGTCGAGGTCGTACCGGTGGGCGACCTGGCGCTGAAGGGTTTCCAGCGTCCCGAGCCCGCAGCGAATGTGCTCGCGCTCCGGGAGCAGGTCGCTCCCTAGCGCAACAGCTCCGCCAGCTGGATGAGCTCCGGCCCGGAGAGCACGGTCGAGTAGAGCTGGTAGGCGCGGCCTCCTTCCGTCCACAGCACGATCGTCGGCTCGATCGCCGACCGTCCACTGAGGATGCGCGCGTCGATCCCGCGCACGACGGCGCTGTCGGCGGTGTAACGCGTTGGCTCGACGCCGCGCAGCGGGTCGGACGGAGGCAGCCGGACGAGCACGACCGAGCGGTCGTCGGTGAGCCGGTAGCGGAGCAGGACGAGCGCTTCCTCGTCGGCCGGAGAGAGACCGGTCGTGACGCTGCTGGCGACCCGAGCCACCGTTTTGTACGCCGTCGCCGGGAGGGCGAGCAGGGTCGACACGCTCGCCCGCTCGAGCTGGGCCTCGCGCACCTGCCAGCTCGGCGGAACGGCGACCACGGGACGGGCGAGCGCGAGGTCCCGGGTCTGCTGCCAGGTCTCGGCTGCGGTGATCGCCCGCGGCGACGTCGGGACCAGGGGGGCCGGTGGCGGTCGCACGGTATCCCGCGCTACGAAAGCAGTGACACTCATGAACGCGACCACGCAGAGCGCGGTAACGGCCGGTAGGAGCCAGCGCCACGGACGGTCCCGGGCGGGATCCGACAGGTCGAGATCGCTGATCACAGGTTGATAATGAGCCCGCCGTCAGCGGGCCAACGCATTGGAGGGACTCAGCTCATGGGCAAGACGCTGTTCGTCATTCTCGCCGCAGTCTCGATCGTCGCCGCAGCTTGCTCGCCGGCGGCGCCGACCGGGTCGCAGGCGACCACCGCGCCCGCGGCGACCGAGGCGCCCGTCAGGGGCGGCACGGCCATCGTCGCGATCTGGCAGGAGCCCGCGACGCTCGCGCCGCACTACGCGAACCAGACCGTCACCGACATCGTGAACTATGGCGTCATCGAAGGCCTCGCGGAAACGACGACCGAAGGCGAGTACGTGACCAACCTTGCGACCAGAGTGCCGACCCTCGCGAATGGCGGCATCGTCGTGAAAGGCACGAAGCTCGATGTGACCTGGGAGCTGAAGCCGGGGCTCAAGTGGTCCGACGGCCAGCCGCTCACGAGCGCGGACATCAAGTTCACCTGGGAGATCTGGATGAAGGACCCCAAGGTGAACAACCGGACCGGGTTCAGCGACATCGAGTCGATCGACCTCACGAACGACACGACAGCGGTCGTCCACTACAAGTCGATCTACGCCCCCTACCCGCGGAACTTCGACTCACTGATGCCGAAGCACCTGCTCGAGAAGGAGGCGGACATCAGCAAGACCGAGTACGTCCGCAAGCCGCTCGGCACCGGACCGTTCAAGGTCGCGGAGTTCAAGGCGGGCGACTCGATCACGCTCGACAAGAATCCGAATTACCGCTTCGGGCCGGACAAGCCGTACCTCGACAAGATCGTGTTCAAGAGCGTCCCGTCGAGCGAGGTCGCGCTCGCCCAGCTGAAGGCCGGCGAGGTCCACGCCATGTGGAACCTCACCGAGTCCCAGACGCCAGAGGTCGAGAAGGAATCCTCGCTCGTGCTCCAGGCCGTGCCCGGTCCGACCGTCGAGCGCATCGAGCTGAACACGGCGCAGAACAAGGAGAACACCGACCCGCAGAGCGTTCATCCGGTGCTCGGCGATCTCGAGGTGCGGAAGGCGCTGCTGTACGCGACGCCGAAGCAGCAGCTCATCGACAAGCTCCTGTTCGGGAAGGCCAAGCCGGGGTCCTCGCCCGTGTCGCAGGGCTGGGCCGCCTTCAAGGAGCCGCAGGAGGGCTACGACCCCGCGAAGGCGAACGCGGTGCTCGACAAGGCGGGCTGGGCCAGGGGTGCTGACGGCATCCGCACCAAAGGGGGCGTCCGCGCAGCACTCAGCTACACGACCACGAGCGGCAACCAGCTGCGTGAACGGGTCCAGCAGGTGCTCGTGGACGAATGGAAGGCCATCGGCATCGAGGTGAGGATCCAGAACGCGCCGTCGAGCGTCGTGCTCTCCGGCTCCTGCACCGGCAAGGACCCGCGCAAGCTCGGGACCTTCGACCTGCTCATGTACGCGTCGTCGCCGGGCATCGACCCGCACTCGACGATCTTCCCGCGCTACCACTCGAAGAACATCCCGACCGCAGCTGACTGCTCCGGTCAGAACTACACGCGCTTCAAGAACGCAGAGGTGGACAAGGCGATCGACGAGGCCGGCGCGACGCTCGATCAGGAGAAGCGCAAGGCGGCCTACGCGACGGTCATGAAAGCGCTCAACGCGAACTACCTGATCATCTGGCTCTACGACCGGGCCGATCTTGACGGCCGCAACCTGAAGCTCGGCGGCTGGAAGCCGAATACCTGGCAGCGCTTCACCTGGAACGTCGAGGACTGGTTCCTGAAGAAGTAGTCGGGCAGAAGTAAGAGGAGCGGCGGCAGCGTGGGTCGCTATGTCATCCGGCGGCTCCTGCAGTCGCTGCCGCTCCTCTTCGCGATCAGCGTCGTCTCGTTCGCGATCCTGAAGTTCACGCCCGGCGGGCCGCTCTCCGCGTACGAGGGCAATCCCGACTTCACCGAAGCCGACCGCCTCCGCTTGGAAAAGGCCTTCGGGCTGGACCAGCCCCTGCCGGTGCAGTACGTGAGCTGGCTCGGGAGCTTCCTCCGTCTCGACTGGGGCTACTCGTTCGCGAGCCACCAGCCGGTCCTCAGCCTCATCGGCGAGCGGCTGCCGAACACGCTCTACCTCATGGGGACCGTGTTCCTGGTGGTGCTCCTCATCGCGATCCCGATCGGTGTTTTCACGGCCATGAGGCAGTACTCCGTCTTCGACCACGTCGTCACCGGCGCGACCTTCGCGTTCCTCTCCACGCCGACGTTCTGGCTCGGGCTCCTCCTCATCATCCTGTTCGGCCTACAGCTCCGCTGGCTGCCGCTCGGTGGCATGGCGACGCCAGGCGCCGACTTCGACCTCGGCGACCGCGCCAGGCACCTCATCCTGCCGGTGATGACCCTCGCCCTCGTGCAGGTCGGCGGGCACGTGCGCTATCTCCGTGCGTCGATGCTCGAGACGATCGGGCAGGACTTCATGCGCACCGCGCGCGCGAAAGGGCTCCCCGAGCGGATCCTCGTCATGCGCCATGCCTTCAAGAACGCCGCCATCCCGCTCGTGACGATCGTCGCGCTCGACCTACCGGAGCTCTTCGTCGGGGCGCTCGTGACCGAGCAGATCTTCGGCTGGCCGGGTATGGGGCGCCTCTTCTGGGACGCCGCGACCCGCTCGGACTATCCGGTGCTGCAGGGGATCCTCGCGGTCTCGAGCGCGTTCATCATTCTCGCGAACCTCGCGGCCGACGTGCTCTACGGCTACCTCGACCCGCGGATCAGGTATAGCTGATGGCGACGGTCGCCCGCGCTGCCGGATCTGATGTGGCGCAGCCCAGCGCGAAGTCGCGGAGCCAGTGGCGGATGGCCGGCGAGCGCTTCGTCGCGCACCGCCTCGCCGTGGTGAGCGTGTTCGTGCTCCTGGCGCTCGCGGTCCTGGCGGCGGCGGCACCACTCATCTCGCCGTACGACCCCGAGCGCACGCGTCTCCTCGACATCTACGAGGCTCCGTCGGCGCTCCACCCATTCGGGACCGACAGCCTCGGCCGCGACCTCGCGACGCGGATCCTCTTCGGCGGTCGCGTGTCGCTCTCCGTTGGCGTGCTCGCGGTGACCGTCGCGATCTCGTTCGGGACCCTCGTGGGGATGCTCGCCGGCTACTACGGTCGGTGGATCGACACGATCCTCATGCGCTTCGTCGACATGATGTTCTCGTTCCCGCGACTGTTCCTGCTCATCATCTTTGGCGTGTTCTTCAAAGGAATGACGCTCGGCGTCATCGTTCTCGTGCTCGGCCTGCTGTCGTGGATGACGACTTCGCGGCTC
>JBKJTV010000340.1:0-5224 GCA_046589985.1 Candidatus Limnocylindria bacterium
CCGCGACGTCCTCGAGGGGCTCGGCGGCACGGTGCGGCTCATCGGCACACCGGCCGAGGAGCGGGGGAACGGCAAGGTCGCGCTCATGAAGGCCGGCGTCTTTCGCGACGTGGATGCCGCGCTCATGTATCACGCGGGCGATCACGACGAGCTCGACCCGCTCATGCTCGCGCTCAGCAATCTCGAGGTCGAGATGCTCGGCAAGGCAGCCCACGCCGCCGGGGATCCGCACTCCGGCGTGAACGCGCTCGACGGCGTGCTCCTCGGCTTCAGCGCGCTGTCGGCACTGCGCCTGGTCATCCGCAGCGACTCGCGTGTCCACGGGATCATCACGGACGGCGGCCAGGCGCCGAACATCATCCCCGAGCACGCGGCCGCGCGGCTCATGGTCCGCTCGCCGGACAACGCGTACCTCGCGGAGCTTCGCGAGCGCGTCCTCGCTTGCTTCCAGGGCGCTGCGAAGGCGACCGGCTGCGAGCTGCGCTTCACCTGGAGCGACACGACCGACGGCGTGACGACGAACGTCGCGCTTGCAGAGGCGTTCGCCGCGAACGCGAAGGCGCTCGGTCGCACGATGGGTCCGCGGCGCCCCGGTGCCCCACTGGGCTCGACAGACATGGGCAACGTGAGCACAGCGATGCCGTCGCTCCACCCGATCCTCTCCATCACCGAGGTGCCCACGCCGGGTCACTCGCACGCCTTCGCTGCCGCCGCGGCGACAGCGGGCGCGCTCGCGACGATGCGCATCGGCGCGAAGGCACTTGCGCACACCGCGATCGACGTGCTCAGCGACGGCTCGCTCGCGAAGCGCGCCTGGGAGCGTCACAACGCGCGGCGCTGAGGTCGACTGGACCGGATCGTCATCGCCGGCCAGCGAGGCTGCGCGGCTCGCCGCGTTCTACGACCTTCAGTTCGACACGCGCGAGGAGGACGTCGACTGGGCGCGCCGGCTCGCCGGGCGCACCGGCGGGCCGGTCCTGGAGCTCGCCTGCGGCACCGGCAGGATCGCCGTCCCGCTCGCGTCGGACGGGCACAGCGTCGTCGGGCTCGACCTTTCGGCGGCGATGCTGTCGCGCGGTCGCGAGCGCGCGCAGCGCATCGGCGTGGACGTCCGCTTCGTCGAGGGAGACATGCGCGACTTCTCGCTCGACCAGACGTTCGCCCTCATCCTCATCCCGTTCAGCAGCTTCCTGCATCTCGAGCCCCGCGACCGCTTCGGCTGCCTCGCGCGCGTGCGTGAGCACCTCACCGAGCGGGGCCGCTTCGCGCTCGACGTCTTCCAGCCCGATCCCGAGAGGATCGCCGGCCGCGACGGCGGGGTGATCGAGGAGGCTTCCTTCGAGGACCCCGCGACCGGCGAGCGCATCACGCGCTTCTCATCGGGCGTCGCGACCGTCGATAACACCACGTTCACCTGGCGCTTCGACGCTGTGGGAGGAGATCACCTCGTCCGTCGCTACGAGCGCGTCGTGACGCTCCACTTTCTCTACAGGCGCGAGCTCGAGCTGCTGCTCGAGGCGGCAGGCTTCGAGCTGGAGGAGCTCCACGGCGACTACGACGGCTCGGCCGCGGACGAAAGCTCGCCACGGCTGATCGCCATCGCGCGGCGCCGCGAACGGGGCGAGGCGCGGGAGCGACGCCGGTGACCACGCTCCTCATCCGCGGCGCCACCGTGATCGACGGGAGCGGCAGCCCCGGGGTCCGGGCCGACGTCGCCGTGCGCGACGGGCGGATCGCGGCGATCGGTGCCGACCTCGCCGCGTCCGGAGCGCGCGTCATCGAGGCGAAGGGGAAGGTCGTTTCGCCCGGGTTCATCGACATCCATTCGCACTCGGACGAGTCGGTGCTCATCAACTCCGCGCTCGAGAGCGCAGTCCATCAGGGCGTGACGCTCGTCGTGGCCGGGAACTGCGGCGGCTCCTCGGCCCCCGCGCTGGGTCTGGCGGCCGAGGAGCTCGAGCGTGAGCTCGCGCGCTTCGAGCTGGCGCGCACCTGGACCTCATTCGACGAGTACGTCCAGGCGGTCGAGCGCGGCGGCTCGTCGATCAACTTCTGCTCGTTCGTCGGCCACGGGACGCTGCGGATGGGCGTCATGGGCGCCGCCGCTCGCCCGGCTGCTGCCGGCGAGCTCGCCACGATGAAGGCGGTGCTCGCCGCGGCGCTCGCGGACGGTGCGATCGGGATGTCGACCGGGCTCATCTACCCGCCGAGTGCGTACGGGACGACAGACGAGATCACCGCGCTCTGCGAGGTCGTTCGCGATCACGGCGGCCTCTATGCGAGCCACATCCGCAATGAGGGGGACCGCCTCCTCGAGGCGGTCGAGGAGAACCTCGAGATCGGGCGGCGATCCGGCGTGCGCGTGCAGCTCTCGCATCACAAAGCGTCAGGCCTGCAGAACTGGGGACGCGTACACGAGTCGACCGCGCGGATCGAGCGCGCGCGAACAGACGGCGTCGACGTCATCGCGGACCAGTACCCGTACACGGCATCATCGACGGGTCTCGCGGTGACGATCCCGAACTGGGTGCATGAGGGCGGCTCGCAGGCGCTCTGCGAGCGCCTCCGCCGCACTGACGTACGGATCCGCATTCGCGATGAGTACGTCGAGACCGGGCGCGCGTGGGACCGCATCGTCATCGCGCGCGCGCGACACCGCCCGGAGTGGGCGGGCCGCACCGTCGCGGCGCTCGCGGCAGAGGCAACGCAGGAGCCGCTCGAGTGGACCTGCGACGCCCTCATCGCGCATGACGGCGCGATCGATATCGTGCACCACTCGATGAGCGAGGACGACGTCCGCTTCGTCATGGCCAAGGAGTGGGTCTCGATCGGCAGCGACTCGCGCGCCAACGCGCCGTACGGGCCGCTTTCGTTCGGCAAGCCGCACCCGCGCTCTTACGGGACCTTCCCGCGCGTGCTCGGGCGCTACGCGCGTGACGAGCAGGTCCTCTCGCTCGAGGACGCCGTGCGCAAGATGACCTCGCTCACGGCTTCCCGCCTGCGGCTGCACGAGCGTGGGCTCGTGCGCGAGGGCTGGTGGGCCGATCTCGTCGTGTTCGATCCAGCGACGGTCATCGACACCGCGACGTACGACGAGCCGCACCGCTACCCCGTCGGGATCGAGCACGTCATCGTGAATGGCGAGCAGGCGCTCACGGCCAGCGAGACGCAGCCCGGGCGTCACGGTCGGTTCCTCCGTCTCGGCCGGGACGCCGCGTGATTGGCGCATCGTTGAGCACACCTGAAGGGCCGCGCGTGGCGATACTCGCCGAGGGCCTCTTCACGCGTGCGACCGCGAAGACGGCCATCGGCGCGCTGCGTTATGCGCCGTACCCGATCGTTGCCGTCATCGATTCCACGCGAGCGGGCACGACCGCGGAGCAGCACGTCGGCGTTGGTGCCGGGATCCCGGTCGTCGCGACACTGGACGAGGCGCGTCAGCTGGGGGCGGCGGTGCTCCTCATCGGGACCGCAGCCGCCGGCGGCTGGATCCCGGAGGCCTACCGTGTCGTGCTCGCCGACGCGCTCGGCACCGGGATGACGGTCTGGAACGGGCTCCATGAGCGCGTGTTCGAGGACCCCGCCCTCGCGACGGCGGCGCAGCGGGGCGGCGGCCAGGTCCGCGAGCTGCGCGAGCCTCCGCGCGACCTCCCCGTCGGCGGGCACCGGGCCCGGCGCGAGGGCGCTCGCGTCGTGCTCACCGTCGGTACGGATGCGGCGGTGGGGAAGATGACGGCCTCGCTCGAGATCGTCGCGGCGCTCCGCCGTGCGGGTGCGGCCGCGACGTTCGTCGCGACCGGCCAGACCGGCATCGCCATCGCGGGAAGCGGGATCAGCGTCGACGCCGTGATCGCGGACTTCATCGCCGGAGCCGCCGAGCAGATCACCTGCGAGGCCGCCGAGTCCGCGGACTGGGTCGTCGTCGAGGGCCAGGGCGCACTCACACATCCGGGGTTCTCCGCGGTGACGCTCGGTCTCCTGCACGGGAGCGCGCCGGACCTCATGGTGCTGTGTCACGACATCAGCCGGGTCACCGTGAAGGGGTACGACGCGGCCGGCCTGCCCGTGCGGTCGCTCGACGAGAACGTCCGGATCTACGAGGAGGCCGCCTCCTGGCGCCGGCCGCCGGGAGCTCCCCCCGCGCGGGTGGTCGCGGTCGCCCTGAACACGTCAGGCGCGGAGGCGCCATTCGCGCAGGCGGCGATCAACGACGCGGCGGTCGGGACCGGGCTGCCAAGCGCCGATCCCGTCCGCGAGGGTCACGCAGGCGCCGACCGGCTCGCCGCGGCGCTCCTGGCCGCGGCACGCTCATGAAGGTGACGGTGCGCACGATCGACGTCCACCTCGAGGTGCCGTTCCAGATCTCCCGTGCCATCCGGACCGAGAAGCGTCTCGTGCTCATCGAGCTGGAGGAGGACGGGCGCGTCGCCCGCGGCGAGGCGTCACCCGATGCGTACTTTGGCGACACGCCCGAATCGCTCGAACGAGACGTGCGGGCGGCCGTCGCGCTGATCCCGGAGGATCCGACCGATCTCGGCACTTTGCGGGCGCGTCTGGAGGAGCGCTTCCCGCACGGGGGCGCCGCGGCTTGCGCGCTCGACATCCTTGGCCACGATCGCGCCGCGCTCGCAGCGGGCGTGCCGCTGCGGACGTTCCTTGGGCTCGCCCCGGCGGAGGCGCCGCCCACCTCGTTCACGATCGGGATAGCGGAGCCCGCGGTCATGGCGGAGCGGGCAGCGGCGGCCGGTGCCAAGGGGTTCAGCATCCTCAAGGTGAAGCTCGGCCAGGGCGACGAACGGGCGATCCTCGGCGCGATCCGCGAGCGCTTCAGCGGCACCATCCGAGTCGACCCCAACGCGGCCTGGACCGCGGCGGAGGCGCCGGGGCGCATCGCGGGGATCGCGCCCTTCGGCATCGAGTTCGTCGAGCAGCCGGTTCCTCCGGAGGACGTCGACGGGCTGCGTTATGTGCGCGAGCGCTCGGAGCTGCCGATCGTCGCGGACGAGGCCGCCGTGCGAGCGGTCGACCTCGAGCGGCTCGCCGGCGCCTGCGATGGGATCAACGTGAAGCTGCAGAAGTGCGGCGGCATCACGGAGGCGCGCGCGATGATCGAGAAGGCCCACGGCCTCGGTCTGAAGGTGATGCTCGGCTGCCGTGCCGCCGAGACGAGCGTCGGGATCGCCGCGGCCGCGCACCTCGCGCCCGCGGTCGAGTGGGCGGATCT
>JBKJTV010000007.1:0-2778 GCA_046589985.1 Candidatus Limnocylindria bacterium
CCCGATGTCGGCGAGTTCGACTGCCTGGTCGAGCTCGGCGGGGTCGTCGTATCGCGCCAGGGACTCAACATTCCCGGTCCCGCGGACGAACTGCCCGCCGTTCCCGAGGAAGACCTCGAGCACCTGCGAGCCGGGATCAAGATGGGCGTCGATCTCGTCGCGCTGAGCTTCGTGCGCCGCCCGGAGGACATCCTTCAGGTCCGCGAGCACACGCGCACGCCGCTGATCGCGAAGATCGAAAAGCCGCAGGCCGTCGACCGGGCCGAGGACATCGTCCGCGTCGCGGACTGCATCATGATCGCGCGCGGCGATCTCGGCATCGAGCTGCCGATTCAGGAAGTCCCGATGGTGCAGAAGCGGCTACTGCGGCTCGCCGGTGAGCTCGCCCGCCCGTCGATCACGGCAACCCAGATGCTGGAATCGATGGTCCGCTCGGCACGTCCGACGCGGGCCGAGGTCGCTGACGTCGCCAACGCGATCCTTGACGGAACCGATGCCGTGATGCTCTCGCAGGAGACGGCCGTCGGCGCCTTCCCCGTCGAGGCCGTGGCGATGATGGACTCCGTCGCGAAGATCACCGAGCGCGAAGCGCCCTACCGACGCTGGAACGAGACACGCGTCACGCGCGACGCGCGCGATCCCAGCTATACCCTCGCCCACACCGCCGTCGAGGCGGCCCGTGAGCTCGAGCTCGATGCCCTGATCGTTCCGACCCTGACCGGTCGCTCGGCTCGCCTGGTCTCGGCGCACCGTCCGACGACGCCGATCATGGCGCTGTCGCCGGGCAAGGAGACGGTGCGCCGATGCGGGCTGATGTGGGGCGTGCGCGCCGCCTCGATGCGCCGCCACGAGGTCACCGAGGAGCTGATCGCCGACGCCGCGCGGCGCGTCGTGGAGCTCGGCTGGTGTCAGCCCGGACAGCGCGTCGGCATCACCGCCGGACTGCCGAGCGGCCGCCCCGGCAGCACGAGCCTGTTCCAGGTCCAGCGCCTCGCGGACCCGCGAGACCAGGGCCGGCTCCACGCCTGAAGTCCCTCATGCGTCAGCGCTGTCCGGGTCGCTCGTCAGGTCACGATCGCCTTGCTCAACAGCGAGCAGCGGTTCCCCGCGCGAAGCCCGCTCGCGCTCGAGGTCGCGGCGTGCGAACAGCAGCCCGACCACGCCCATCACCACGAGCACGACGATCGCGATGATCGTCTCCGGCGAGCCGAAGTTCCCGAAGGACCCGCCGAGGGCGACATAGGCGAATGTTCGCGGCGCGGTCCCGATTGCGGTCGCCAGGGCGAACGTGGCGATCGGGATCGTGGTCAGGCCGCACGCGTAGTTGACAGCGTTGTAGGGAAGGCCGGGCGCCAGTCGTGCATAGAAGACCGAGATGAAACCGCGGCGCCCGACCCACGCCGCGAACGAGCGCACGCGCGGGCCGCCGAGCTCCTCAACCGCGTCGCCGGCCACGAAGCGCCCGATCGCGCAGGCCAGTGAGGCGCCGAGCGTCGCGGCGACGATCGCCGTCGGTGTGCCGATCGCCGTACCGAACAGCAGGCCTGCGGCACCGGCCAGCAGCGGGCCCGGGAAGAACGAGATCGTGAGCAGCGAGGAGGCGATGATGAAGACCAGCGGGCCGGCGGCACCGTAGCCGTCCATCCAGCGCTCCACGCGCCCCGGGGAGAGCGATCCCGACAGCGCGAAGGTCGCGAGTGCCGACACCGCTCCGGCGCCCAGCATGATGAGCCGCGTACGCGGGCTGACTGCGCGTAGGCGCGTCCCGATCGAGCGCCTCGCGGGAGCGCCTTCAGGGCGCTGAGCAGCCATCAGCGTCGGCGCGCGTAGTACTGGGCCTCTTGACGCCCGAGCTCCGTGACAGGCTCGTCGCCGTACATCCACTCGCGCGCGATGCGGTACCAGTTGGCGCTCGGCCGCAGCTGACTCATCACGGCCAGCGTCATCATCTCCACGCGGCGGCCGAAGACGTGTTCGCCTGGCAGCGTCTCGTGCCGCACGCGGCGAAACTGGTCCTGCGTCGGGTCGGCGAAGTCGAGGACGATCCTCGTCGCGAGGCCCGGATCGAGCTCCAGCACCTCGTCTGTCGTGAACCACCACGTGTAGCCGCGGAACTGCGCAAGCACGCTCTCGGGAGTCGCATTGCCCGGGTCCCGCAGCATCCCCGCCGCGGCCATCCGCTCGATCATCTCCTCACCGCGCCCCTCGACCCCGGTGCGCTGGATCGCGAGCTCGGTCTCGGCCGAGGCCGCGCTGATGCGCTTGAAGAGGCCGAAGTCGATGAACGCCATCCGGCCGTCGTCCAGCAGCAGCGAGTTGCCGGGATGCGGGTCGCCGGAGAACGCATGGTGGCGATACATCGAGCCGAAGTAGAAGCGGAACACGATCTCCGCGACGCGGTCCCGCTCAGCCTGGCCGAGCACCGCGATCTGCTCGTGCGAGCGACCGCGGACGAACTCCATCACGAGCACTCGCGCACGGCACAGCTCGGACACGACCTCGGGCACCACGATGAACGGATGGCCGCGGTGCAGGCGCGCCAAG
Organism: Candidatus Limnocylindria bacterium; assembly: GCA_046589985.1. Lineage (GTDB taxonomy): Bacteria > Chloroflexota > Limnocylindria > P2-11E > P2-11E > JACDAF01. Next base: position 2,545 of record JBKJTV010000007.1, read on the forward strand.
GCGCGCGTGTTGTCGGCCTCGAGCTCGTAGTCGAGCTCCTCATGCATCCGGTCGCGCACCTCGTCGGCGACGGCGTCCACGTCGATCCCCGGGATGATCTGCTTGGCGATGCGCAGCATCGGCGCGAGGTTCTGCAGGTCCGCGCGAACTGCCGCATCGATCCCCGGGTACTGGACCTTGACCGCCACCTCACGGCCATCGTGCAGCCACGCGCGGTAGACCTGCCCGATCGAG
>JBKJTV010000107.1:0-2875 GCA_046589985.1 Candidatus Limnocylindria bacterium
GGATGGACGAGACCATCGATGGGGCGGAGCGGGGCGTCGGGGGCGGGAACATCGAGCGCGACGACGACACCGCGAGTCGCCCGCGCCCCGAGGCCCACCTGCACGAGGTGTCCCGGCGCGACGGCAAGGCCTTCGGGCACGCTATAGGTGAAGGTCATCGCCGGACCGCGCAGGCCGGAGAAGGCGGCGACCTCCGCCGTGCGGATCACGCCCTGAGGCTAGACGTTAGAGGTCATAGTGGCGGGGCCGCGCTGCTTCCTTGCGGATGATGCTTGCGATCTCGGCGACCGTCGCATCGAGCTTCCCGTCGTCGTTCACCACGACGTAGTCGTATTCCGGCGCGGCCGCCATCTCGATCGCCGCGTTGCGCAATCGGACCTCGAGCTGCTCTGGGGACTCCGTCGCGCGCTTCACGAGCCGGCGCCGGAGCGATTCGACGGACGGCGGCATGATGAAGATCGTCAGCGCCTCAGCCAGCACCGCCTTCAGCTTCCGCATGCCCTGCGGCTCGGGCTTCACGATGACGATCTTGTGGTCGCGCAGCGTGTCCGCGAGCGCGTCGCGGCGGACACCCTTGAAGTCGCCGTGGACCATCGACCACTCCAGGAAGTTGCCTGCCTCGATCTCCTCGCGGAACTTCTCCGGCGTGTAGAAGTAGTAGTCCTGCGCGTGCACTTCGCCAGGCCGCGGCTTACGGCTCGTCGCAGTGACATAGACGACCGCGTCGTCGAGCACCTTCACGAGCCGCGTGAGCACCGCGTCCTTCCCCGCCCCCGACGGTGCCGAGATGATGACGAGGAGTCCCCGCCCGTCGATGCCGGTCAGGCGACCGCCTCCGCGTAGAGCGGCGTCACGTCGTCCGGCGCACCGAGCCCGGCGAGCACGTCCCGCAGGTCGGACGGAAGCGGCGCGGTGAAGGTCCGCTCTCCGGCGCTCGGCAGTTGCACTGTCAGCCGCCAGGCGTGCAGCCACTGTCGCGCGAGGAGGCTGGGGTCGTGCGTTCGTCCATACACCGGGTCGCCAACGATAGGGAGTCGCGCGAACGCGAGATGGACGCGGATCTGGTGCGTTCGGCCGGTCTCGGGCCGGACGTGGAGGAGCGCCGCGCGTGCCTCGCCGCCGAAGGTGGCCAGGCGCTCGAATCGCGTGACGGCGTCGCGGCCAGTCTGGCGGATGGCCATCCGCCGGCGGTCGGAGGCATCGCGCTCGATCGGCGCGTCGACGAGGGCCGGCCTCGGGCCCGGAGCGCCCCAGACGAGCGCGAGGTACTCCTTGCCGAACTTCTTCGCCTGCAGCTGCCGTGACAGCGCGGCATGCGCCTGGTCGTTCTTCGCGACGATCATCACGCCGCTGGTGTCCTTATCTAGACGGTGGACGATCCCCGGTCGCCCGGCCTCGCGTCCCGTCTCCGCGCCGACGCGGCCGGCGACGGCGTTCACCAGCGTGCCGGTGTGATGGCCGTACGCCGGATGGACCACGAGCCCCGCTGGCTTGTTCACGACGATGACGTCGGGGTCCTCGTAGAGGATGTCGATCGGGATGTCCTCCGCCTGGAGCGAGAGCGGCTCCTCGGGCGGGGGGAGCACGATGACGAGGCTCTCGCCCGCGCGCACCTTGTGCGACGGATCGATCGCAGCGCCGTTCGCGGTCACATGGCCGTCGCGCGCGAGGCGCTGGATCGCGCTGCGCGAGAGCTGGGTGCGCTCCGCGAGGAAGCGGTCGACGCGGATCCCGTCGGCGTCGACCATGAGCTCGATCCGTTCGCTCACGCTGGAGCGCGCTTGCTTCGCTCGGATAGCCAGAGGAGGAACGTGACGAGGAAGATCCCGACGACGATCGAGGAGTCCGCGACGTTGAAGGCCCAGAAGCGCGGGCCGTTCGGCAAGCCGACGTCGATGAAATCGACGACGTAGCCCTGGCCGATCCGGTCCACGAGGTTGCCAAGCGCGCCGCCGAGCTGCATACCGAGCGTCCCTGCGATCCACGGCGAGCTCATGGCGATCGTCCGGTAGTAGTAGAGGATCGCCAGCACGGCGAAGATCGAGAGGACCGAGAGGAGCGCGGCCCGATCCTGCGCAAGGCCGAATGCCGCGCCCGAGTTCGGCACGTGCGAGATGCGGAGGTACGGACCGATGACGTCGCGGGTCTCGTACATCGGGAGGGTCGCCACGACGGCGCTCTTCGTGATGCGGTCGAGGACGAACACCGCGACCGCCGCGCCGACGATGAGCCCTATCCGCTTCGCATTCATGAGGTCATGCTAGAGAAGATGGCAGGTATCGACCCGATCTCCTGGCTCGCCCGGCTCACGAGCCGCGAGGTCTTGCGCGCGTATCAGGTGCGTCGTGTCGCGCACGCCGACAAGTACCTCGTCCGCCGGCGCTACTTCACCGACAAGCGCATCACCGAGCACTCGGGTACCGGACCGGACGCCGACGAAGGCATGGAGCGCCCGATCGGCTCCTGGACCGACCTCGAGGCGGAGCGTCGGCGGCTGAATGCCGAAGGGTGGGAGCTCTCACCTCCCTAAGCGCTTCCGGACTAGGTGACCATGCCGCCATCCACCACGAGGACCTGCCCCGTGATGTACGCCGCCTCATCGCTCGCGAGGAAGGCGATCGCGTTCGCGATGTCCTCCACGCTCCCGAAGCGGCCGAGCGGGATCTGCCGTAGGAGTGCGTCCTTCACCTCCTGGGAGAGGACGTCGGTGAGGTCGGTCGGCACGAAGCCCGGGGCCACTGCGTTCACCGTGATGTTCCGGCTCGCCATCTCGCGCGCGACGGCCTTGGTGAAGCCGATGATCCCGGCCTTCGCAGCGGAATAGTTGGCCTGCCCCGCATTCCCGACGACGCCCGCGATCGAGGCGACGTTCACG
>JBKJTV010000181.1:0-3233 GCA_046589985.1 Candidatus Limnocylindria bacterium
CTAGGAGACGCGCCGCCGCTTGTGCGAGACGTAGTCCACGAGGATGAACTCGCCGAGGTTCTCGGGCTCGACGTAGAACGCGCGGCCTGAATTCACCTTCGACATCTGGTTCACGAAGTCGACGAGGTAGTGGCCGCGCGCGAGCATGAACGTGTTGATCGTGATCTGATCGCGCGTGCAGCGGACGACCTCGCGCAGCGTCTCCTGGAACGTTCGCGCCGTCGGCGGGTACGAGAAGCTCGGGATCGACGCGCCTGGCTCGAAGTGAGCGGTCGGCTCGCCGTCGGTGATGAGGATGATCTGCTTGTTCTTCCCGCGTGAGCGCGCGAGCAGGGTGCGGGCGGTGGAGAAGGCGTGCTGCATGTTCGTCCCGAAGACGTACTCGTTCCAGGTGAGCCGCGGAAGTGCCGCAGGCTCCAGCACCTGCGCCGCGGCGGAGAAGCCGACGATGTAGAGGTCGTCCTTCGGAAAGCTCGAGCGGATGAGCGCGTCGAGCGCGAGCGTGACCTTCTTCGCTGCGAGGAAGCAGCCGCGGAAGAGCATCGAGCGAGAGACATCCACGAGGATGGCGGTCGCCGACTGCGTCGTCAGCTCGGTCCGGTAGACCGAGAAATCCTTCGGGTCGAGCTTCACCGGCGTCCCCGGGCCACCGCGCATGACCGCGCTGCGCACGGTGCTCGGCAGATCGAGCAGGAACTGGTCGCCGAACTCGTAGGTCTTCACCTCATCCGTGGGGTCGCCACCACGCCCGCGGGAGCGCGCGCGGTGGCTGCCGAACGCGTCACGCTTCAGCGTCGAGAAGATCTCCTCGAGCGACCGCTGCCCGATCTTGCGGATACCCCGGGGCGTGAGCTCGTAGCGCTCGCCGTCCTTCCGGATGAGCCCCGCCTCCTCGAGAAGCTCGGTCATGCGCTTCAGTTCTTCGAGCGTCTGCCTGGCCGCGGGACCGGCGAGCCGCTGCACCTGGTCGGCATCGACCTCGCTGAGGTCGCCGTGGTCGCGCGCCGAGGCGACGATCTCCTCGAGGTCGGAGAGCTGGTTCATCTCATCCATGAGCCCGAGCGCTTCCGCCAGCGAGAGCGGCTCGTCGCCCGACATCTCGTGCTCGTGGCCCTCGAGCGACATGAGCTGCCCCAGCGTGTCCCCGAGCGCGTCCATCGCCTCGCGGAGGCCCGGATCGTCGAACGCTGCGCCGATGAGCTCCTCGAGCTGCGAGCGCATCTCACCCGACATGCTCTGCCAGAGGGAGCGCATCGCGGCCATGCCTCCGGCGATCTGTTGGAGCAGCTCGTCCCAGTCTTTCGCGCTGCCGGCGAGCTCCGGGTACTGCCGCTGGAACGCCTCGAAGTCCGGATCACCGCCGTCCATCCGCTCGCGCAGCGCGCGGTTGAGGTCGCGCATCATCTGGCGGGTCCGCTCGAGCTGCTCGGGTGTGAGGTCCTTCAGCGAGTCGCGCATGTTCTTGAAATACGAACCGAGCACCTGCTCCTGCAGCTGCTTCAGCAGCTCCTGGTACTTCTCGGCGGCCTTCTGCTCGACGAACTCGTAGTCCTTCAGCGCGCGGACCGCGCGGCCGACGTCCGGCGGGAGCGCATCGAGCTGCGCGAGGCGGTCCTGGGCGAGCTTCGCCATCGCCGCCCCCAGCTCCGGGTTCGGTGCCTCGCTGTCGCGGCGGCGCTCGAGGCCCTCACGCTCGAGGCGCTTCACCTCCTCGAGCTTCTCCTCGAGCTCCTTGAAGATGCCCGAGAGGCCATGCCGCTCCTGCCGCCGCCGCTTCGCCTCGCGGAGCCGTTCGAGGAGATCCTGCATCCCCTCCATCCGCCCGGGCAGGCCCCAGCGGGCCATCCGCGCCATCGCGTCCTCGAGGTCGCCGCCCGCGAGCAGCTCGTCGGACATGGCACCGAGCAGCTCCTCGGCCTCCAGCGCGTCGAGACGCTGCGTGCCGTCCCAACGGGAATACCGGACGTCTTCGAATGGGCCGGTCAGGCCCGGCGACTCCAACCCCTACTCCCTTCGCCGACTTCGTCTGCTCCGGTCGCGGGGGCCAGGGACGGCTCGGTCGGGCAAAGCCCTCCCTCGCTGGCTCATGCCCGGAAGGTGGAACGGGTCTCGCCGCGCTCCTTGTTCAGCTTGCGGTTCAGATGGAGCCCCTCGAGCACGAACTCCACCGCGGCCGCGACCGCCGCGGTGTTCCCGGTCGCACCGACCTTGGCGACCGCGCCCTTCATGCCGGGGATCTGCAGTGCCTGCTTCACATACTCCTGGCTGGCGAGGGCAGGGGAGACGTGCATCGTTGCGCCGCGCTGGAACGCGGCGAGGAGCGAGTCGAACTCCGCGAGGGAGAACGTGCGGTTGAACACGTTCAGGACGGAGCGCTGTACGAGGCGGTCCACCACACGCTCCTCGGTGAGGTCACCGACGGTCTCGAGCTCGATCTTCCCGGCGGTCGATGCCAGCACCGCGGGCAGGTCGCTGATGCGCGGGACGACGCTCGTCTCGCCGGTGCGAAGGGCGCGCTTCAGCGCGCTCGAGACGAGGTTCTCGTAGTTCGAGATCGTGACGCGCACGGACACGCCGGACCGCTGCGAGATGTCCGACGACTTCCGGGCGAGCTGCGAGAGCTCGGCGAGGATCTCCTTCATGTACGCGGGTACGGTCGTCGTGAAGCCCTCATCGGTATACGACTGTCGCTCCTGCTCCATGATCCCGACCTCGGTCGCGATCTCACGCGGGTAGTGCGTGCGGATCTGCGAGCCAAAGCGGTCCTTCAGCGGCGTGATGATGCGGCCGCGGTTCGTGTAGTCCTCCGGATTCGCCGAGAAGACGAGCTGCACGTCGAGCGGCAATCGCACGGGGAAGCCGCGGATCTGCACGTCGCCCTCCTCGAGGATGTTCAGAAGTCCGACCTGGATGCGCGCCGCGAGGTCGGGCAGCTCGTTCACCGCGAAGATCCCGCGGTTCGCGCGCGGGAGGATGCCGTAGTGCACGACCTCCGGATCCGCCAGCGTGAGCTTGCGCGTTGCGGCCTTGATCGGATCGACGTCGCCGATCAGGTCGGCGATCGTGACATCCGGCGTCGCGAGTTTCTCGCGGTAGCGCTCGGCGCGCGGCACCCACGTGATGGGCAGATCGTCGCCCATCTTCTCCAGCATGCGCCGCGTGCGCTCTTCCGCGGGATTCATCGGATCGTCGCGGATCTCGCTGCCCTCGACGGCCGGGATCTCGGCGTCGAG
>JBKJTV010000257.1:0-5915 GCA_046589985.1 Candidatus Limnocylindria bacterium
CGTAGGACTCGGTGCCGGCGTCGAAGAGCCCCTCCCACTCGACATTGACCATGACGTAGTACGAGCCCGGCAGGATGTTCGGTACGACCGCACGCGCGCCGCCCTTCGGGAACCGGACCGTGATCGGCTCGCTCGTCGGCGTCTCGCCGGCGAAGACGCTCGCGGTGATCTCGCGCACTGACCCTGTCTGGACCTCGAGAACGAGGCCGGAGCTACCCGTGATCGCCGGGATGGTCACGGCAGCGGGGCTGGGGATCCCGTGGCCCACGCTCCCTCCGCAGCGGCTGGTGTAGGAGGAGCCAGCAGCGGCGCCAAGCACGCCGACGCCATTCACGGCGAGCGCGACGGACGGACGGCCAAGACTGCAAGACGAGGCGAGGACGGCGAGCAGGATCGCGGCGAGACCGGCGCGGGTGCGCGTCTAGCGGCTCCCGGGCCTCACTTGCAGGTCCACAAACGCGACTTGCCCTCGCTAAAGAGCATCGCGGCGGTGTTCGCGCTCGCGACGGGGTCGTAGGCGCTCGTGCCGCCGTAGCCCGAGCGCCGTGATTCGCGCCGCCAGGTCTCCGGGATGAACTGGAAGAGCCCGGTGTCCTGCGCGGTCGGGTTGTAGGCGTTCGGGTTGTAGCGGCTCTCGCACCAGGCGACGCGCATGAGCTGCGCAGGGTCCGCGCCCCACCGCTCCGCGGCCTCGCGGATGATCCGCTCGATCTCGGCTGGCGGCGGCGGAACGAGCCGGGGCCGGATCCCGACGCGCCGCAGCTCCGCCACCGGCGCCGCGAGCTGGGCCTCGGCCAGCAGCGACCGCGCGGACTCGCGGCCGTCGACGTACCGGACGAGCCAGGTACGCAGGGCCTCCCCCGGCACGCCCGGGGATTCCACGGCCTGGCGGCCCGTCTCCAGGTCCGGGTCGTTCAGGTAGCGGACCGGGTAGGCGACGGGCTCGCGTTCGCTGATCTCGCGGTCGGAGATGCGGGTGATCCTCACCACCGCGCCGGCCTCGACGGTCGTCGCGGGCGAGACATCCTCGAGCTGGTCGAGCGGTCCGAGGACGATGCCGCGCGCCGCGAGAAGGCCTGCCACGGTCCCCCGCGGGGCCCGGCCTGCCTCGCTCGTCCCGCCGTCGACGAGGGTCACCGGGAGCCCCCGGTCGAGGGCCAGGCGCATGCCCGGGACGAGCGTTTGCGCGGGGTCGACAGAGAGCCGGTCGGTGGTCTGAAGGTGCACGCCAAGCCCCGCGAGGAGCTCCCGGACGGTCTGTGCGGTCGTCCCGGCGGCGCTCACCCGGAGCCCGTCGATGTCGAGGGTCACCGGAGCCGGAGTGGGGGTGTCGCCGAGCGCCCGGGCGCGCGCGAGCGGCGCGGAACGGGCCGCCTGATCCGGTCCGGCCGGAGCGGCGGGCTCCGCAGCGCCGAGAGCGACGCTCCAGCCGACTCCCCCGACGGCGAGGGTGATGACTGCGAGCCGGGCGAGCCTGAGGGTGCCCTCAAGGGCTGTCGTACGCGTCTTCGGTCCTCCTGTATCGCGTGGCCTCGCGGGCAGGCGGATATCCCAGGTGTACGCAATGGGGACGAGAGAATGCTAGCAGGGCTCGGAAGAACGCGTGGCGCCGCTTGGTGCTCCCAAAATGGGCGGCTACCGTTCGCCCGGCGCCCTCCAGCCTGCGTCGGTGAGGTGCTGGCGGAGGGCGGGACCGGTGTCCGGACGCTCGAGCGCGGTGTCGACGAAAGCGGCAACGTAGCCCGCGCGGTCTCCCGCGTCGTAGTCGCGTCCCTCCAGCAGGATCGCCCAGACCGGATGGTCCCGGGCCAGGCGCGTGACCGCGTCGGTGAGCCAGATCTCGCCTCCCCGGCCGGGCGGCTGGTCGGCCAGGACGTCGAAGATCGCCGGCTCGAGGACGTACCCGTGGACCGAGGCAAGGTCGCTCGGGGCCTCCGCGGGGGCCGGCTTCTCGACGATCGCGCTCACCCGGAGCGTCCGCGCGTCGACCGGCTTCCCGGCGAACATGCCGTACCGGCTGGCGAGCTCCCGGGGGACCCGTTTCGCCGCGGCGACGCTCCCTGGTCCGAGGCGGTCGCGCGCGGCGATGAGCTGGGAGACCCCGCTGGCTGCCCCGAACACGAGGTTGTCGCCCCAGAGCATCGCGAACGGCTCGTCGCCCACCGCGTCGCGCGCGACGAGGACCGCATGCCCGTTCCCCTTTGCCTCCGGCTGCTCGACGAAGCTGATCTCGGCGAGGCCCTGGGCACGCCGCAGCCGCTCGAGGTCGTCGGCCCGGCCCTCGGCGACGAGGCGCTGCTCGAGGCGCGGGCTGGGCCTGAAGTACGCCTCCAGCGTCCCCTTGCCCGGCGCTCCGACGATGACGATGCGCTCGATGCCGGCGGCGGCGCAGGCGCTCACGACGTGGTCGATGACCGGCGTGTCGACGAGCGGCAGGAGCTCCTTCGGGAGTGCGCGGGTGAACGGCAGGAAGCGCGTGCCAAGCCCGCCCGCGGGGATGACCGCGGTCCTGACCGGGCGGATCAGGGCCGGACCTCGACACTGAACGTCGCGGGCTGCGTCGTGCGCGCGGCGAACGCGGTCACGACCAGGAGCGGCGGGCGCCGGTCGCCCGAGGCGTCGTACGAGAGCTCGAGCGTGCCGTTCACGACCGCGTGCCGCTCGACCGTCGCACGCGCCCCGAACCGGATGAGCTGCACGACGAACCGCTGCTTCACGAGGTTCGTCGACCGCACGAACCCGTTCGCCTTCCAGTCGCGGTCCGTTTCGGCGTCGTCACGCCAGCCGATCTCCGCGATCTCGAGGTCATCGATCGCGATCCCGGGCAGGTTCAGCGCGCCGTCGGTGACGTACTGGAACCGGAGCAGCACTTCTTTGCCGGCGAAGGCACCGAGGTCGACGGACTGCTCGACCCAGGCGGGGACCTTCCCGCCCCCGGACGACCCGGTGAGTCCGTGGCCGAGGCTCACGCCGTTCGGGTCGGTCGCCGTCGTCGAGGTCCCCCGGAGCGTCGACCACTTCTGTCCCCCGTCAGTGGACACCTCGACGTACGCGTAGTCGAAGTCGGCCTCGATCTCGTACCAGGCCCAGAACTTCAGGACCGGTGTGCGCGCGCTCCGCAGATCGACGGCCCGCACCAGCGTGCTGTCGAGCGTGTCGGCGCGGTCCGACCACCAGAACGCGCTACCCGAATGGGGCGTGGTCGGGATGACCCGCGCGCTCGAGACCCCCTCGAAGCGGACGGCCGCCTTCTCGCGCGGAAGCTCGACATAACGCGCCGCGTACGGCTGGACCTTCGTCCGCAGCGTGCTTCCGGTAGCGACGCGGTCCTGCGCGGTCGGCCCCGCCGGATTGCCGAGCCGCGCCATGCCGGGCCCGTACCGGTAGCGCTCATCGGCCGTCTCGCGGAGCAGCGCGTTCGCAGCGACGAAGTCGGCGAACAGCTCCTCGACGCCGAGCTGCCCTCGCGCGCGAAGCACTCTGTCGAGGTCGTCCGGAGTGTCGATCCCCTTCGCGAGGAAGGCGTTGATGAGGTCCTCGCCGCCGGCGTGCTGCCGCAGGAACTCAAGAAAAAGGAACGACCCGCCGTAGTGGAGCGCGGAGATGTTCCCGAGTTCCGGCCAGTCGTTCAGCTGGGTGTCGGGCTGCTGGAGGAAGAGGCCCTCGAACCCCGAGCTGAACACGCCGGGAACGCCGGACCGCGAGCACAGTTCGGCCTGACCCTCGGCGAACCAGACGATCGAGCGCGCGCGTTTGTTGAACTGGATCATGTGGCAGATCTCGTGGGCGATCGTGCCGTAGAGGCCGTCCGTCGCGAGCCGCCCGCCGTTCGGCATGTTGATGAAGATGATCTCGCGCTCGGCCGAGAACTCATAGATCCAGCGCGGCTGCTCGTCCGTCGACGAGTAGTAGCCCGCAGCCTGACCGGGGATGCGCGCGATGAGCACGTTCATCCGCGGGTCGGCGTCGATCCCGGGCGACCACTCGGACCCGTAGGCCTTGCGCAGGTTCGGGAGGATCCGGTCCTCGAGCGCTGCCGCGGCCTGCTCGAGGTCCGCCTGCTGCACGCTCAGACCGTCGACGATCCACCACTTGGCGCTCGCGGTCATTGCGCGGAGCGACGCAGCGGCACGGAAATTCTTCTTCGCGTCCCAGTCGTAGACCCAGAATTCGTCACGGCTGCCGACGGACTCGGGGAGCGGCGCCTGCCGGACCGGCTCGAACGCCTTTCCCGGCTGGCCGTCGCGGCCGCGAACGGACCGCGCGAGCGCGAAGGGGTCTGCGACCGGAAGTGGGTTCGCCAGGAGCGCGGCAGTCATGTCGCCGGTGAGGGACACGCCCGGCGAGGACGTCGGCGACGGGTTCGCGCTCGGAGCGCCCGGCGCGCTCGATGGCGGCGGGCTCGTGGTGATCAGCTCGCAGGCGAGCGTGAGCACGAGCAGCAGGGGCAGCACCCGGCGCATCACGACGGCGAGTACCCGCCCGCGAGCGTCTTCCACGCGACGATCTTGCCGCCGCGCCGGTAGCGCTTGGGCACGCGGTCGCGGATGTTCGTCACCACTTCATAGGAGATGGTCTCGCAGTCCCTGGCGAGGTCGTCGGCGGTCCGGCGGGCGCCAGCCTGCTCGCCGATGATCATGACCTCGTCCCCCACTTCCACGTCCGTGCCCGTCGCGTCGAGCATGACGAGGTCCATGCACACCCGGCCGACGATGGGCAGACCCTGACCGCGGACGAGGAGCTTCGCGCCGCGCGCACGCCGCGAGAGCCCGTCGCCGTAGCCGACGGGGACCGTCGCGATGCGGCCCGGCCGCGGCAGCCGGAACTCATGGCCGTACGAGACCCCGGTGCCCGCCGGGACGTCCACGACACGGTGCACCGCGGACCGCCACGAGAGCGCGGCGTGCAGCGGCACGCGGTCGGCGAGATGGGCGGCCGGCGCGAGCCCGTAGATCGCGAGGCCGGGACGGATCGCGTTGCAGACCGGCTGCGCGCCGAGCGCGGCGACCCCCGCGCTCGCGGCGGCGTGGATCCAGCGCGGGCGGTCGCGGACCGCGCTCACGAAGGCCTCGAAGCGCGACAGCTGCTCGCGGGCGAACGAGTCGTCGGGATCATCCGCCGTCGCGTAGTGCGTGAAGAGGCCTTCCACCTGCAGATCCGGCAGCGCCCGGACCCGCTCGAGGCGGGCCGCCGCCTCGCCCAGGGGCGCGCCGAGGCGGGTGAGGCCGGTGTCGACCTTGAAGTGGACCATCGCCGGTCGCTGCGGGGACGCTGCCTCGGAGAGGAGCATCGCCCGATCGAGGTCCCAGACCGCGCACGACAGCCGGAACATGTTCGCGACCTGCGCATCCTCGGCATCGCTCGGCCCGAGGAGCACGAGGATCGGCGCGTCGATGCCGCTCTGCCGGAGCACGACCCCCTCGTCGATCGTTGCGACCGCGAGCATGGCCGCGCCGGCCTCGAGCGCAGTGCGCGCGACCGGCACCGCGCCGTGCCCGTACGCATCCGCCTTGACGACGGCGATGAGCTCGGCGTTCGCGGCAGCGCGGAGTGCGGCGACGTTCGCTGCGATCGCATCGAGGTCGACGTCGACGATGGTCGATCTCATCGCGCCTCGATGACCTCGCGCAGGGCGCGCGGCATGGCCTCGACGATGTCGGTCGCGAGGACGCCCGTCTCCCCGAGCTCCGAAAGGAGGAGTGCGCCCGCGCGGCCGTGCGTCCACACCGCGACCGCGGCGGCCGAGACAGGGGGGAGCCCGCGCGCGAGGAACGCGGCAACCGCACCGGCGAGCGCATCGCCCGAGCCGCCGACGCCGAGCGCGGGGTTCGGCAGGTCGTGGACGTAGGTCTTCTTCCCGTCCGTGACCACCGTGACCGCACCCTTCAGCACGACTGGCGCGCGGTCGTCGTGCT
>JBKJTV010000329.1:0-5762 GCA_046589985.1 Candidatus Limnocylindria bacterium
GTCCGGCGCGAGGAGCCGTGCGGCGACGCGCCGCGCGCGTTCCGCGCCGGACATGTTCAGCGGCTGGGGCATCCGCACGCTGTCGTCGCAGTACCCCACCTACAACCCGATGAGCTACCACAACGGCTCGGTGTGGCCGCACGACAACGCGATCATCGCGCATGGCTTCGCGCGGTACGGCTTGCGCGAGGAGGCGAATGCGATCGTGGAGGGTCTCTTCGAGGCCGGGAAACGCTACCCCAACGCAAGGCTGCCCGAGCTCTTCTGTGGCTTCGCCCGAGATCTGCGGTTCTCCTCGCGGCCGGCGGATTACCTCGTGTCGTGCATCCCGCAGGCGTGGTCGGCCGGCATGACCTTCCACTGCCTGCGCGCGCTGCTCGGCATGGAGCCGGACCTCGAGCGTCGCCGTCTCATCCTCGACCCGGTGCTTCCGGCGTGGCTTTCCCGCATCGAGGTCGAGGACCTCGAGGTCCACGATGCGAGCCTCTCGTTCGCTGTCCGACGCGACCGCAGGGGCGTGCGCGTCACCGGCGGCGGCGAGCGTATCGAGACGGTGCATCCGGCCCCCGCACCGTGAGACGGCGCCGGGTCCTCCTGCTGCACTTCACGACACCGTCGGTCCTCGGCGGGGTGGAGCAGGTCATGGGGATGCAGGCGCGCGGGCTGCGCGACGCAGGCGCGGAGGTCGCGATCGTTGCTGGTCGCGGACGCCTGCCGGGCGCTCTCCGTGGCGTCCGACTCATCCGCATCCCCGAGGTCGACTCGAAGCACCGCACGGTGCTCTCAATGTGCCGGTCGCTCGCGCGCGGTGAGGTGCCGGCGTCCTACGCGACGCTGCGCGAGCGGATCGAGCGCGCGCTCCGACCGCATGTCGAACGGGCCGATCGCGTCGTCGTGCACAACGCGCTCACGCTGCACAAGAACCACGCGCTCGCGGCGGCCATCGCGCGCCTCGCGGCGACGCGTCCGGGCAAGTTCGTCGCGTGGACGCACGATCTCGGCTGGACCGATGCGCAGTACGAAGGCGAGCTACATGAGGGTGAGCCGTGGGATCGGTTCCGGCGGCCGATCAAGAACGTCCGCTACGTCGCCGTATCGAGCGAGCGACGGGATGAGACCTGCCGGCTGCTCGGCCTGCCGCGCGGGGAGGTGAGCGTCGTCGTGAACGGCGTCGATGTACCCGCGATCCTCGGACTCTCGCCGGCGGGAGCACGGCTCGCGGAGCGCCTCGGGCTCTACGACGCGGACCCGCTGCTTCTCCTCCCGGCGCGGCTCACCCGCCGGAAGCGCATCGAGGCAGCCATCGCCGCGCTCGCCGTGCTCCGCGCGAAGGGCGTCGATGCCGCACTCGTCGTCACCGGCTCGCCCGGCGCGCACAACGTCGGGAACCGGCGCTACCTTGCGGAGCTCCGCGAGCAGGCCGCCGGCGCCCTGGGCGTGCACCTCCTGTACGCGCTCGGCGTGCGCCCGAGCTATCGCCTCATCGCAGATCTCTTCGCCCTCGCGGACGTGCTCGTGCTGCCGACCGGCAACGAAGGCTTCGGCATCCCGATCGTCGAGGCGGGACTGCATCGCCTGCCCATCGTGTGCACCGACCTGCCCGCGCTTCGTGGCCTGGCCGGCGACGACGCGACGTACCTGCGCCCCGACGCCGACGGCCCCGCGATCGCGCGCGCGATCCTCGATCGACTGGCATCCGATCCGGAAGCCCGGTTGCGCTCGCGCGCGAAGCGCCTCGCCTGGCCGCGGGTCCTCCGCGAGCGCGTCGTGCCCGTCATCCTCGAAGATGCCATCTGATGTGCACCGGGATGGCGTCGCATGACTGAGCGGGCACCCATGGCGGTCCTGCCGGGCAGAACCCGCGGTCTCTGCGCATCGGTGTCGGGGGTTCCCTCCGCAGAGGGGTCCGACACCGGGAAGCGCAGAGGCCCGGGTTCTGCTGAGGGCGCTCGATGGCATGCCCGGTCGACGAGCAGGCCGCTTCCGGTACACGACAGCCGATGAGGTGCGTTGTGGTCGTGACCGACGCGGAGCGCGATCGGGGGCTCGTGGACGTCGCGGTGTCGCTCGCCGGTCCCGACGAGGTGACGCTCGCGTCCGTCATCGAGGTACCGGAGGACGAAACGCTCGCGTCGGCCCAGACCGAGGCGCGGGCGCAGCGCCGCGCGCTTCGCCCCTTCGAGCGGCCGGGCATACGCGTGCACGTGACCGTCGCGCGCCGGGGCTGGGCGGCGATCGAGGAGCTCGTGGCGAGGGAACGCCCCGATCTCCTGCTCGTCGGCTGGCGCCGGCCCGGCTGGGACTTTCTCGGCACGACGATCGAGCAGATCCTCCGCGAACCGCCCTGCGACGTCGCGATCGTGAAGGGCAGCTTCGCACGCGCCCGGCGACTGCTCGTGCCGGTCCGCGGCGGCCGCTACGCACAGCTTGCCGCATCGCTCGCGACGACCTTCGCGCGCGCACGCAACGGGAGCGTGTCGCTCCTGCACGTCGAGAGCGGCGGCGTGCAGCGGCGTGAGAGCCTCTACCAGCTGCTCGGCGACGTCGCGTTCGACGAGCGCATCGATCAGCTCCTCACTCGGATCGGCGATCCGGCGGAGGTGATCGCGGAAGAGGCGGCGGCGCATGACGCCGTGGTCATCGGCGCGACCGGGCGCGAGGGCGGCGACCCGCTCGGCCCCATCGGCCAGGCGGTCGTGCACGGTAACCGGCCGGCGCTGCTCGTCCGCACACGCGCACCGGTCGCATCGAGCATCTTCGTCGAGCGTCGGGCGCTCCCGACCGAACGCGGGGCACGCAGCCGCGCCGTCGGAGAGCTCGTCGACACGTGGTTCGTCGAGAACACCTTCAGCTCGTCGGAGTTCGCTGACCTGGGCAAGCTCGTGAGCGAGAAGGAGAGGCAGGAGCTGCGGATCTCGGTCGTCCTGCCGACGCTGAACGAGGAGGCCACGATCCGGAAGGTGGTGCGGGCGATCCGGTCGCGCCTCGTCGAGCGGTTCCCGCTGGTCGACGAGCTCATCGTGATGGACTCGGATTCCGAGGACCACACGCGCGAGATCGCGGAGGACGAGGGCGTGCCGGTGCACATCCATCAGCGGGTCCTCCCCGAGTGCGGTGCGCATCCCGGCAAGGGCGAAGCGATGTGGAAGAGCCTGCAGGTGACGACCGGCGACATCGTCGTCTGGGTCGACACCGACATCGCGAACATCCACCCAAAGTTCGTGTACGGCATCGTCGGCCCGCTGCTACGGCACCCGCGTTTGCAATTCGTGAAGGCCTTCTACCAGCGGCCACTGCATTTCGGTCAGGAGCTGCAGGCGACGGGCGGCGGGCGCGTCACAGAGCTCACCGCTCGCCCGATCCTGAACCTCTTCTACCCAGAGCTCTCCGGGATGGTGCAGCCGTTATCGGGAGAGCAGGGTGGACGCCGCACGCTCCTCGAGCAGCTCCCTTTCTTCACCGGCTACGGCGTCGAGACCGGACTCCTCATCGACGCGATGCAGCGCGTGGGCATCGGCGCGATCGCGCAGGTCGACATGCGACAGCGCATCCACCGCAATCAGTCCCTCTACTCTCTGTCGAAAATGAGCTTCGAGATCCTTCAGGTCGCGCTGAAGCGCGTTGGCGAGGCGCGCGGGGTCCGCTGGGAAGATGCGAACTCGACGATGAAGCTCATCCTCCCCGGCGAGGACGGCCGCCTCCAGCTCACGCTCGAGGACCTCGTCTCGATCGAGCGGCCGCCCATGGCGACGGTCCCCGCGTACCACGCAGCGCGTCGGTGACGGAGGTCCTGCGCACGGCCCTGGCCCTGCGAGAGTGGCGTCGCAGCACCGGCACGGTCGGTCTCGTGCCGACGATGGGTGCACTCCATGCGGGCCACGCCTCGCTCGTCGAGCGCGCCCGAGGGGAGAACGAACGCGTCGTCGCGTCGATCTTCGTGAACCCGACCCAGTTCGGTCCGGATGAGGATTACCTCGCCTACCCGCGCGATGAGGGCCGCGACGTCGCGCTGCTCTCGAGCCTCGGGACACATGCCGTGTTCATCCCCGCCGTGGAAGAGGTCTACCCGCCGGGCGACGCGACGCGCGTGGTGCCGGGGGCCGTCGCCGCGCCGCTCGAGGGCGCCCGCCGGCCGGGTCACTTCACCGGTGTCGCGACCGTCGTGACGAAGCTCTTCCTCATGGCCGCGCCAGATCATGCGTACTTCGGCCAGAAGGACTTCCAGCAGCTGCGCGTCATCCAGACCGTTGCCCGCGACCTCCGCTCGCCGGTGGAGGTCGTGGCCTGCGCGACCGTCCGCGAGCCGGACGGGCTCGCGATGTCGTCCCGGAACGCGTACCTCACCGCCGAAGAGCGCAGAGCCGCGCAAGCACTCTCGCGAGCGCTCTTCGCCGCGGCCAGGGCGCACGAGGCAGGCGAGCGCGACGCCGCCCGCCTGCGTGCCGTCGTGTCCGCGATCGCGAAGGACGCCGGTGCGCTTGACTATGTCTCGGTGGCCGATCCGCAGACACTCGAGGAGCTCGAGGGCGCAGCCGGGCGCGCCGTCATCTCGCTCGCCTGTCGTGTCGGGAAGGCCCGGCTCATCGACAACGTGCTCGTCGGGCTGGCGCTGGCGGACCTCGGTTGAGCATCGCCGAGGAAACGGCCACCGTCCCGCGCGGCGACTCGGAGGAGAGCCTCTCCCTCCGCACGGGCCGCGGCCAGGCGCTGCTCGGCAGCATCACCCTCGCCCACTTCTCGCACCACACGAGCAACTCACTGCTCAGCCCGCTCCTCCCGCTCATCCGAGACAGCTTCGGGATGAGCTACGCGCAGAGCGGCTTCGCGGTCTCGGCGTTCGCGCTCTCCTCGGGGCTAGCGAACGCGCCGTGGGGGCTCTTCGCCGATCGCGTCGGCTCGCGCGCCGTCATCGTCGCCGGCCTCGTGCTCATGGCGGGCACCAGCGTCGCGCTCAGTCTCGCCGGGTCGTATGAGTGGCTGCTCCTCATGCTCGTCGCGATGGGCATCGTGTCGGGCAGCTACCACGCCCCGGCGGCCGCGCTCATCGCAAAGGCGTACTCGCCCTCGGTGCGCGGCGCGGTCATGGGCATGCACATCACCGGCGGACACCTCTCGTTCTTCGCCGCGCCGCTTGTCGCCGGGATCCTCGCGACCGCGACCGGTACCTGGCGCACGCCGTACCTCTGGTTCGCGATCGCGCCGATCATCTGCGGCGGGCTGCTCTGGCTCGTTGCGCCAAAGCTGCACGAGCGCCCGGAGCCGGGCGATCGCTTCGCGGCGTTCCGCGAGATCGGACGGGTCTTTCGCGACGTTGGCCCGCTCGTCTCGCTGGCGATGGTCTTCCAGCTCGGGCTCTCCGCGGTGCTGGCCTTCCTCGCGCTCTACCTCGTCGACGCGCGCGGGGTCTCGCCCGTTCTCGCGGCGGCGATGTTCGGCGTGCCGCAGCTCGTCGGCGTGGTCGGCGCGCCGCTCGGAGGTGCGCTCTCGGATCGTGTCGGCCGCAAGGCCGTCATCCTCACGGCTCTCGCGGTGATCGGCCCGGCCATCTGGGCGCTCACCGTCGTGCCGAACGAGCTTCTGGTGCTGCCGCTCATCGTCATCGGGCTCGCGTTCTCGATGCGCTCGGTCGTGACCGAGACGCTCGTGCTCGACAGCGCACCGCCCGCCCGACGTGGCACCGTGCTCGGGGCGTACTACCTCGCCAACGCCGAGATCGGCGGCATCGGCGCCCCGGCCTTCGGGCTGCTCGCGACGGCGATCGG
>JBKJTV010000040.1:0-3456 GCA_046589985.1 Candidatus Limnocylindria bacterium
CGAGGCCAAGGCCCTCATCACCGCCGACATGCACTGCGTCACGACCTGGTCGCGGCTCGATCAGAAGTGGGAGGGCATCCCCTTCTCCGTGATCGTCGCGAAGGCGAAGCCGACGCCAGCCGCGAAGTTCATCATCGCCCACAGCGAGCACGGCTTCACCGCGAACATCCCCATCGAGTACTGCCTGCGCGACGACTGTCTCGTCGCGCTCCGCGCGAACGGCGAGCCGCTCTCGGCCGAGCACGGCCGACCCGCGCGCCTCGTCGTCCCCCGCCTGTACGCCTGGAAGAGCGCGAAGTGGCTCCGCGGGATCGAGTTCTCCGCCACGGACAAGCCCGGTTTCTGGGAGCGCAATGGGTACCACAACACCGGCGATCCGTGGAAGGAAGAGCGCTACTGGGGTGACGGCGACTAGGAGGACCACGCGTGCGTCGCGCTAGGTGGAGTTCGGCTCCGGGGCTTCACCGAGCTGGCCGTAGTGGCCCTGCACGAACTTCAGGATGGTCGCCTCGTCATATTTGTCGAGCTTCATCGACCAGGCCCAGGCGGTGAGCACGAGCCCGTTGTCCATGCGGTCGTAGGGCCGGAGCAGCACCTTGCGGTACTCGCCACCGGTCAGACGCCGCACCAGCGTCTTCACATTCGCGAGGTCGTCCGGAGAGAGGCCTTTGTAGTTGATGACGATGCCGCCGTGCTCGAGGTTGTGCACGACGCGCTCGTCGTCCTGTGCGGTGTCCTTCACGCCCCAGCCGGCATGCGGCAGGTCCCAATGCGGGCCTGAGGTCGGCGGACGGATCGCGTACTCGATCCGCGTGCCGGTCCCGGAGTGGGTCCCCGGCTCCGGCGGCTGGCGCGTGCCGACCTTCTCGGCTGCCGCCGGCGGAGGGGTGATCGCCGGAAGCGGCGGCTCGAAGACGCCGATCTGGCGCAGGCCGAGGATCGCGAGCACGGCGACACCGGCGATGATCGCTGGCGCGACCCAGCCGGGCGTCACCCGCTTGCCGGTCACCTTGCGGTGCTGCTGCCTGCGGCGATCCTTCTTCAGCTGCTCGCGGCGATCCTGTCTCGTGCTCATCACGTCCAGCGTATCGGCTGCCTAGACTTCGCGCATGTCGGTCCGGGTCCGTTTCGCGCCGTCTCCTACAGGGTCGCTGCATATCGGCAGCGTGCGCACGACGCTCTACAACTATTTCTTCGCGCGGCAGCACCAGGGCACGCTCATCCTGCGCATCGAGGACACCGACCAGGATCGCCTGGTTCCCGGCGCGATCGACTCCATCTACGAGGGCCTCCGCTGGATCGGCGTCGACTGGGACGAGGGCCCACGGGAGGGCGGGCGGTTCGGCCCGTACGTGCAGTCGGAGCGGCTGCCCATCTACCAGGAGCATGCCCGGGCGCTCGTCGAGAGCGGTGCGGCATACCCCTGCTTCTGCTCGAAGGAGCGGCTCGAGGAGATGCGACGCGAGCAGCAGGCGCGCAAGGAGATCACGCGCTACGACGGGCGCTGCCGCTCCCTCGACGCGCGCGAGGCGGCGAAGCGCGCCGTCGAGGAGCGGCACGTGCTCCGCCTCCGGGTGCCCGAGGACGGGATCATCGGCATCGACGATCTCGTGTACGGACGGATCGAGTGGCCGCTCCATGCGATCGAGGACCAGGTCCTGCTGAAGTCCGACGGCTTTCCCACGTACCAGCTCGCCGTCGTCATCGACGACCACCTCATGCAGATCAGCCACGTCTTCCGCGGCGAGGATTGGCTGCCCTCGACCCCAAAGCACCTGCTCGTCTATCGCGCCTTCGGCTGGGAGGTCCCGCCGCACGCACACCTGCCGAACGTCCTCGGGCCGGACGGCAAGAAGCTCGCGAAGCGCCACGGCGCGACGAAGGTCGAGCAGTTCCGCGGCGAAGGCTTCCTGCCGGAGGCGCTGTCGAACTATCTCGCGCTCGTCGGCTGGGCTCCCGGCACCGAGGAGGAGATCTTCTCGCTCAGCGATCTCGTCGAACGCTTCCGGATCGAGCAGGTCCACCGCGCCGGCGGCAAGTGGGATCGCGAGCGCCTGCTGTTCTTCGACGGCCTCTGGATCCGCCGGCTCGAAGAGGGCGAGCTCTTTCGTCGCGTGCGCGAGTTCGTGCCCGCGGAGTGGGACGAACGAGTGCTCCGCGCGACGATCCCGCACATCCGCGAGCGCATGCGGACGCTCGCCGAGGCCAAGGATCTCGTGTCGTTCCTCTTCACTGACGACATCCCGCGAACGCCCGAGGTCATCGTGCCGAAGAAGCGCGAGGGAGCCGAGACCGCGGGGGTGCTCGGAAAGGTGGGGGTCGTGCTGCGCTACACCGATCCGCTCGAGGCCCCGGCGGTCGAGGCGGCGCTCAAGGGCATCGCCGAGGAGCTCGGCTGGCCGATCCGGGACCTCCACGTCGCCGTGCGCGGCGCGGTCACCGGCGCGCGGGTCGGGTTCTCGCTCTACGAGTCCATCGAGCTGCTCGGCAGGGAGCGGACCCTCGAGCGCCTGGAGCGGGCGGCGGACGCGATCACCTAGGACCGCCGCACCGGGGGGATCCTCCGCGACGACGCTCGTTGTGTGACCGGGTTGATATCGCATCCGAGGCGCGCGGGGGCATGCTTGCCCGCTCATGTGGTCTCCTCGCGCCCTCATCGCTTTCGCGGTCGCTGTGTCGCTCGTCACAGCGTCGCCGGCCGCCGCCGCGCCTGGCGGTCTCCAGCAGGACCTCGAGGCCGCGGTGTCCGCCTTCCCCGCGACCGCCGCCGTGATCGTGAGCGACCCGGCGACCGGCTACCGCTTCGCCCGCAACGCCGACCTCCCGTTCTACTCGGCGAGCCTCTACAAGCTGGGGCTCATGGTCGAGGCGCATCGCCAGGCGACCGCCGGCACGCTGCCTCTCGATTCGCTCATCACCGTGACCTGGAACGACCTCCCCTCCGATGACGGCCGGCCCACGACGTTCGAGACCGAGCTCACGGTCGGCGAGGCGCTCGAGACCGCGATCACCTGGTCCGACAACTCGACCGCGCTCGCAGTGCGTCGCGTGCTGGGGACGGAGAGCGTGAACGCGACGCTCGCATCGCTGGGCCTCACCGGCACCCGGCTCGATGACGAGTCCGGCGACGTAACGACCGCCGCCGACATGGAGCGACTGTTCGCGAAGCTGCTGCGAGGCGAGGTGGTCTCCGCCACCGCGAGCCGGGAGATGCTCGATCTCCTGTCGCGCCAGCACGTGAACGACCGGCTGCCCGCGTGGCTGCCCGAGGGCGCGCTCGTCGCGCACAAGACCGGCAACCTGTGGGACGTGGCGCACGATGTCGGGATCGTGTGGTCGCCGTTCGGCCCCCGCATCGCGATCGTGATGACTGGAGGCGCCGAGCGCTACGAAGACGTGGTCGATCTCGCGGCGGCGGTCGGCTTCGCCTCCTATGCCGATCCAGCAGACCGCTTC
>JBKJTV010000060.1:0-2873 GCA_046589985.1 Candidatus Limnocylindria bacterium
CTGGCTGGTCACCGCACTCATCGCCGTCGGCACGCTCAGCTCCGCACTCCGATCCGGGCCGCTGATGACCGGACCGACGGGCACGGCCCTGCCGGTCGACAACCCTCTCGCCGTCGAGGCGATCGCACCGCTCCTCGAGGGCCTCAACATGGTCTGGCCGGTCGCGCTCGTCGCGCTCCTGCTTTCCGCGATCGGGTCGGTCATCCTCCGCTTCCGGCGCGCTCGAGGCGACGAGCGGCAGCAGCTGAAATGGTTCGCCTACGCGAGCGGCTTCGTGCCGGTCGTCATTGCCTCGAGCATCGCGCTCCGGCCGCTGCCGGAAGATGTGCGCGTGCCGATCCAGGCGGCGATCTTCGGCACGGGGATGGTGCTCTTCCCGGTCGTCGTGGGCATCGCCGTCCTCCGCTACCGCCTCTACGACATCGACGTCCTCATCAATCGCACTCTCGTCTACGGCGCGCTCTCGGCCGTGCTCTTCGGGACGTACGTGCTCTCGGTGCTCGCGCTCTCCGCGGTGCTCCGACCACTCACGGGCTCCGGTGACCTCGCAGTCGCCGGGTCGACGCTCGCGGTCGTGGCGCTCTTCGGCCCGCTCCGTACTCGCATCCAGCGCTTCACTGACCGCCGCTTCTACCGCTCGCGCTATGACGCCTCTCGGACCGTGGACGCCTTCGCCGCGCGGCTGCGCGACCAGATCGACCTCGATGCGCTCTCCGGCGAGCTCGTCGGTGTCGTTCGCGATGCCTTGCATCCAGCCCACGCGTCCCTGTGGCTGCGCGAGGCGCGACGATGAGGTGGCTGGCCGTCCTGCCCGCCGCGATCACGGTCGTGCTCATGGCGGGCGCTGTGCTCCTGTCGCTCGATGGGCCGCCCGCGCGGAACGCCTTCGACGTGCCGCTTTACTCCGCGACCAGCGCGATCGCGGCGGCTGCCGTCGGCGCGCTCCTCCTGTGGCGCTCCCCGACCCACGTCGTGGGCTGGGTCCTCGCGGCGAGCGCCCTCGCAGGTGCGACCGAGAAGGCAGCGGATCAGTACGCAACGCTCGCGACACTGAGAGTGTCCGACCTTCCAGGCGGGGACTGGGCGGCGTGGCTGGGATCGTGGATCTGGTTCGTCGAAATCGTCCTGTACGCGGTCGTGCTCCCGATCGTGTTCCCCACGGGTCGGCCGCTCACTGCGCGCTGGCGCATCGGGCTCGTGACCGGCGGGCTCGCGCTCATCGGGCTCATCGCGGCCACGGCGTTGCGTGCGGGGCAGCTCGAGGCCGTGCCGAACGTCACGAATCCGGTCGGCGCGCTCGGCTCCGATCAGATAGGGGCCGTACGGACGATCTCGTTCCTGCTCCTGCTCTTCTCGGTCGGCAGCGCGATCGCGGCGATGGCGGTCCGCTACCGGCGCTCCTCCGGCGTCGAGCGTCAGCAGATGAAGTGGCTCGGGTCGGCGCTCGTCGTGTTCGGGCTCTCGTTCCTCGTGTCCGCCGGGCTGTATCTGACGGGAGGTCCTGTCGATCTGCCCGCGGTCATCGTCCTCCTCTCGGCCACCCTCGTCCCTATCGCAGTCGGCGTCGCGATCCTTCGCTACCGCCTATACGACATCGATCTCCTCATCAACCGCACGCTCGTGTACGTGGCAACGAGCGCGGGCCTGCTCGCGACCTACGTCGTCTCCGTGCTGGCGCTCGGCTCGGCGCTCCGGCCGCTGACCGGGTCGGGTGAGCTCACGGTCGCGGGCTCGACGCTCCTCGTCGTGGCGCTCTTCCAGCCGCTGCGCCGCCGTATCCAGGGTGCCGTGGACCGCCGCTTCTACCGTGCCCGCTACGACGCCGCACGCACGCTCGACGCGTTCGGGGCTCGCCTGCGCGACGAGGTCGATCTCGACAACGTCCGAGCGGACCTGCTCAGTGTGGTCGGCGAGACGCTGCGCCCGGCGCACGCGAGCGTCTGGCTGCGGGAGAGCGGGAGATGAGGCCGTCGGCGGTGCTGGCGATAGCTGTCGGCCTCATCGCGGCGGCCGCGAATGCGGCTGATCTCCTGTTCCTCGACTACTTCGGGGCCCTCATCGTGCTCCCGTACGCCCTGGGGTCGTTCGCCGGCGTGGGGCTCGTCCTGGCGCTCCTTCGTCCAGGCCACGCGGTCGGCTGGCTCTTCCTCGTCGGCGGATGCTGCTTCGCACTGTGGTTGACGCTCGGCGCATACGGCTGGCGCGCCCTTGTCGACACGCCGGCGGCGCTCCCGGCCGGCGAGCTGGCGGTCTGGATCGGCTCGTGGGTCATGGTCCCAGCGTTCGGGTCTGTCCTCGTCGGGATGCTGCTCTTTCCCACCGGTCGACTCCCGTCGCGGCGCTGGGTACCGATCCTTGTCGCGGTGATCGCGGCGCTCGCAGCGGCGATGATCGCGGAGGCCTTCGCGCCGGTGCCGATCCCGCTGCCGTCTCCGTTCGGCGAGCCGGGAGCAGTGCGCCCCGATCGAGCCACGCTCCCGAATCCCTTTGGAGCAGGGGGGGTGCTCGGTGACGCGCTGCTGGCAGCCAAGTCGTTCCCCACGCAGCTGCCGGTCCTGCTCATCGTCATTGCCGCGCTCAGCCTGCGGTTCGCGCGGTCGTCGGCTACCGAGCGGCTGCAGCTCAAGTGGTTCCTCTACGCCGCGAGCACATCGCTCGCCCTGATCATCGCCGCCCTCTTGGTGCCCACGGGCGCCTTCGCCGACCTCGCGTGGGCGTCGGGCGTTGTCGCGCTGGGACTCGTTCCGGCCGCGGTCGGCGTCGCCATCCTCCGCTACCGCCTGTACGACATCGACGTCCTCATCAACCGCACCCTCGTCTACGGCGTGGTCTCAGCGACGCTCATCGGCACCTACTTCGCCACAGTCCTGGCG
>JBKJTV010000173.1:0-5304 GCA_046589985.1 Candidatus Limnocylindria bacterium
CAACGCGAAGGTCGGCGAGCGCATCCCCGGCCTCATGCACGTCGATCTCGGCGGCTACCACATCCGTGACGTCGATGTCGATCGCCGCGACGAACTCGACGTCCTTGATGTGGTAGCCCCCGAGGTCCACGTGCATGAGTCCGGGGATGTGTTGACCGGCCTTCGCGTTCCGGTAGTAGTGGACGCCCTGCACGAGCGAGCTCGCGCAGTTGCCCACCCCGATGATCGCGACGCGGATCTTCCTGCGTTTCGCCGACCCGTTCCCGTTCGCCCTGGTCGAGCGCACCGCCACGCGCTTCGTCCCGCCCGAGCGACGCGCACCGTCCCCGTTGCGAGCCACTCCGTTCCGCTTCGTCGTTGTTGCCATGTCCCCTAGTTCCTTTCTCTGGCTGCCAGCGCACGCGCCACGAGGACGACGCGCTGTATCAGGGTGAGCGTCGCGAGGATGGCGACGATGAGCACCGCCGCCGTGAACAGCCCGGATGAGCCCGAAAGTGCCCACGCCGCGAGCCCGATGAGCAGGATGACCAGCCGTGCCTCGCGGGGCGCGGCACCGACCGTCGCGTTGATGCCGGCCTGCTCCGCCTTGGCCCGCACGTAGCTGACCTGAAAGGACGCCACGAGTGCTGTGAGCGCCGACCAGAACAGGAGCGGGTCCGACGCGGCGCCAAGGGCTGTAGCCGCACCGAAGAACGCGCCGTCCGAGAGCCGGTCGAAGGTGGAATCAAGGAATGCTCCGAGCTTCGTCCCGCCACCGTTCGCGCGTGCGAGCGCGCCATCAAGGGTGTCGCAGAGCGATCCGATGAGGAGGATGACGAGCGCCGTGAGCGGTTGCGACGTCACGACGAACGCCGCGCCGATGACCGACAGCGCGAAGCCGAGGAACGTCACGTGGTTCGCGGTGACGCCAACTGCCGCGAGGCGGCGCGCGATCGGCGCCAGGCCTCCCCGCGCGCCCTCCGCGATCCCGCCCGGAATGACCCCGTGGCTCATCGCGCCGCCGTCGCGCGGTTCATCAGCGTGCGCAAGCCGCCCTCATGGAGCTCGGAGAAGCGATCGCGGTCGAAGGAGCAGCGGACCTCGCGGCCGACGCGCTCCGCCCGAACGATCCCAGCCCGTGTGAGCCGGCGCAGGTGCCAGGTCATGAGCGGCTGGCTCAGGCGTAGCCGCACCGCGAGCTGCGACACGCTGTGCTCTCCCTCCGTCGCGAGGACGCGGACGATCAGCAGACGTGAGTCGTCCGCGAGGGCGCGATGGAAGAGCTCGAGCTCGCGCAGGCTGGCCGGTGTCATTGACGCTCCCCGAAGTATTTATGAAAGGTTATAGGTTCCAGCGGCGCTTGGCTAGAGCGTCCTCTGCGGAACCCGGGCCTCTGCGCTTCCCGGTGTCGGACCCCTCTGCGGATGGAACCCCCGACACCGACGCGCAGAAACCGCGGGTTCCGCCCGGCAGCACCGTTGTGGTCGCCCGCGCTAGGGGATGTTGACGATGAAGTCGAAGCGACCCGCGAGAGGTGTGCCTGGTGTGAGCGTGACGAGCATGGTCGCGTTGAAGATGCCGTCGCTCTCGTTCCGGGTCGAGATCGGGAAGTACAGCTGGCTCGTGACGGTCGTGCCGCCCGGTGGAGTCACCTTCACGTGGATGTGCTCGGTGCGCCCCGGATAGAGACCGGGCACGACGGTGTCGAGCTGATAGCGGCCCTCGATATCGGTGAGCTGGTAGCCGCGGAGCGTGTAGCCGCTGTTGTCATAGGTGCCGTTGCCGTCGGCCTGCCAGAAGTCGACCCGCGCGCCCGCGATCGGTGCGCACGAACGAGAGAGCACGAGGCCGCTGAGGAGGACACGAGTACCGGCCATCCCGGGCGCGTAGAGGACGGACCGCTGGGGCGGGTTCGCCGTGTAGTACGGGCCCTCGGTCATGGCGACCATCGGCGTTGCTGGTGCCCTGCACGTGGAGGCGAGCATGCCTGCGGACGCCGTCGGTAGCGCCGATGCGGCGCCCGTCGCGGTTGGGACAGGGGTGGACGTCGTCCCGAACGTGAACGTCCTCGACGGCGAGCCACCGCCCGGGTCTACGCACGCGACGAGCGCGCACGTCGCGAGCAAGAGGGCTCCGCGGATACGCATCGACCTCACTACAGCACGTAGCGATCGTGATGAACACTGAGAGGCAGGTGAGAAGCGGGATACTCGCGTGATGCCGCATACCAAGCCCCGCCGTCCGCCGCCGAGACCGTCGAACGCCACGCTCTTCACGGGGCTGACCGAGCCGGAGACCGTCCTCGCCGCCGGGTCGCCGCTCGCCGCGCGGATGCGCCCGCGAGACCTCGACGAGTATGTCGGTCAGGCGCACCTCGTCGGGCCGGGCCGCATCCTCCGCCGCGCGATCGACGCGGGGCAGCTGCCCTCGATGGTGTTCTGGGGACCACCCGGCACCGGGAAGACGACGCTCGCGGCCATCGCCGCGCGCCGCGCGAAGGCGCGCTTCATGCCGCTGTCCGCGGTCGCGAGCGGCGTCGCGGACCTGCGCCGCATCATCGAGGAGGCGCGTGAGCTTCGTTCCGCGACCGGCGAGCGCACCGTCCTCTTCATTGATGAGATCCACCGCTTCAACAAGGCGCAGCAGGACGCGGTGCTCCCAGCGGTCGAGAACGGCGACGTGATCCTCATCGGCGCGACCACGGAGAACCCGTCATTCGAGGTGATCTCCGCCCTCCTCTCGCGCTCCCGCGTGTTCACGCTGAAGCCGCTCACCGAGGACGACGTCCGCGTCATCGTGCGCCGCTCGCTCGCGGACGAGCGCGGCCTTGCGGGCAAGGCCCGCCTTGACGAGGACGCGGAAGACGCGCTCGTCGTCATCTCGAACGGGGACGCGCGCATCGCGCTGAACACGCTCGAGCTCGCGGCGGACGCCTCGCCGGACGGCCACGTGACCCTCGCCGCGGTGAAGGAAGCGCTCCAGCGGCGCTCGCTCGTCTATGACCGCCAGGGCGACGCCCACTACGACACGATCTCGGCGTTCATCAAGAGCGTGCGCGGGTCGGACCCGGATGGCTCGCTCTACTGGCTCATGCGCATGATCGACTCCGGCGAGGACCCGCTCTTCATCGCGCGCCGCCTCGTCATCCTCGCCGCCGAGGACGTCGGCCTCGGCGACCCTCAGGCGCTCGTCATCGCGTCGAGCGCGCAGCAGGCCGTGCACCTCATCGGCATGCCCGAGGGCTACTACCCGCTCGCGGAAGCGACGGTGTATCTGGCACTCGCTCCGAAGTCCGACTCGATCAAGCGCGCGCGGACGGCGCTCGAACACGACCTCGAGAACACGCGCGCGGATCCCGTGCCGCTCCACCTCCGGAACGCGCCGACGCAGCTCATGAAGAAGCTCGACTACGGGAAGGGCTACCGCTACGCGCACGACGCACCCGGGCATTTCGACCCGGACGAGGCCTTCCTGCCGGCCTCTCTCGCCGGCCACGTCTACTACGAGCCGACTGACCTCGGGGCGGAGGCCGCGCTCAAGAAGCGGCTCGAGGGACTGCGAAGCGCGAGATCAGAAGCCCGAACTCGAAGAGGAGATACATCGGGAGCGCCACGAGCGCCTGATTGAACGGGTCGGGGGTCGGCGTGATGAGCGCACCGAGCACGAACACGCCGAGGAACACATATCGACGCTGCCGTACGAGCCAGGGCCGCTTCACGATCCCGATGCGCACGACGACGAAGATGATCGCCGGCATCTGGAAGACGATCCCCATCGCGAGGATGAACGTCGTGACGAACGAGAGGTACTCGGCGCAGCGCAGCTGGTTGTCGATGACGTTGCCGCCGATGTTGGTGAGGAATCCGAGCGCGGACGGCAACAGCAGGAAGTAGCAGAACGCCATGCCCGCGACGAACAGCGCGAGCACGAAAGGCCCGAGCCGCAGGACGAATCGGCGCTCCTTCGGCAGGAGGGCAGGGTCGATGTACTTGTAGATCTCGTAGAGCACGACCGGCATCGAGAACGCGATGCCCGCGAAGAGCGACACGTGCATGAACGTCGCGAAGTTCTCTGTGGGTGCGAGGGCGATGCACTTTTTCACGCCGGATGGGATGAGGAGCAGCGCGATGAGCTGCTCCGCGAAGGTGAACGAAAGACCCGCGGCGATGGCCACCGTGATCGCGGCGACCATGACGCGTCGGCGGAGCTCGTCGAGATGCTGAAGGAGCGAGAGCTCCTTATCCCTTTCGGTGGTGGTCACGACGATACAATGAGTCCTCCACTGCTGAGCCGTCAGGCGAAGCAGCAGGACGGTCACGGCGAGCGTAGCGTCGCCGTGACCACCTACAGATGCCCCCGTAGCTCAGTGGATAGAGCGTCGGCCTCCGGAGCCGAAAGCAGGCGTTCGAGTCGCCTCGGGGGTACCGGTTCCAGGTCGTCCCCGGTCCCGGCACGCTGGATGCATCCGTACCTGTCGACTCTTTGCGACAAAGCGACAAAAAGTGGAGGACGACTGAAATGGGACTGATCCTGTTCCTCCTCATGGGCCGGATCGGAGGCTTCATCGCACGCGCCCTCATGCCCGGCCCGGACCCGATGGGCTGGCTCGGCACGATGGTGCTGGGGGTCATCGGCTCGTTCGTCGGGGGCACGCTCGCGGCGCTGCTCTTCGGCGGCACCCTCGACTTTTCGGCCGCGGGCCTCGTCGGTTCGATCATCGGAGCGTTCATCGCGCTCTGGCTCTACCGGATGATGAACAAGCGCAAGGTCACCGTCTGACGAAGCGAGCGACCTGACCGACGGCGGGCTTTGTCGAGCGGACGGTCCGAGCCGGCGAAGCCGGCGAGGGCGTCGCCAAGCTGAGGAGCGCTCAGCGTGATGAAGCTCGTCCGCGAGACAAAGCCCGCCGTCGGTCAG
Organism: Candidatus Limnocylindria bacterium; assembly: GCA_046589985.1. Taxonomy (GTDB): domain Bacteria; phylum Chloroflexota; class Limnocylindria; order P2-11E; family P2-11E; genus JACDAF01. The sequence continues at coordinate 4,897 of JBKJTV010000173.1, forward strand.
TGCTGGCCGTCGTCCTCGATCGGCTGGAGCCGCGCGACGTGCAACCAGAACTTCCCGAGCTCGTTCTTCACGAGCCACTCTTCCTGGTTCGGCGACGCGCGCACGAGCGTTCCCTCGCGCCACTGCCCGGAGTGCGCGGGCTCATAGCGGACCTTCGCGCCCTTGCGGAGCTCGAACTTCGGCATCAGCGCCGAACGATATTCGCTTCGCTCGCCGCAGGCTCGTCCAGCCGGCGGACGTACTCGCCGAACATCGGCTCGAGGTACTCGTAGCGGCCGCGGCCCACGCGAACGACCAGTCCGCGCGAGCGGAGCGCATCGAGCGCGCGCAAGACTTCGGCGCGCGGGACCGCGCCACCCGCGCCCGGCGCGTAGAGCACCGCCGCGTGCGCGATCCGCTTCGCGACCT
>JBKJTV010000180.1:0-6038 GCA_046589985.1 Candidatus Limnocylindria bacterium
ACCTACGACGCGCTGCGCGACGTGCTCCTCAAGATGAAGGACAAGCTCGAGTTCGGTCTCAAGGTGAACTGGGACCGCGAGGAGGTCCTCGCGGAGATCGAACGCGACAACGAGGAGATCCGCCGGCTGAAGGACCAGATCGTGAACAACCAGCAGGCATCCACCTACTTCGCGCGAATGCAGCTGGGCCGCCTGGTCGAGCAGGCCCTCGCGGATCGCTCCGACGAATACGTGCGCGATATCTACGCCTGGCTCCAGGACGCGGCGATCGCATCGCGCTCGAACAAGGTCATCGGCGACAAGATGATCATGAACGCGGCTTTCCTCGTTGGCCGCGAGCAGTCCGCAGCGTTCGACGCGAAGGTCCACGAGATCGGCAAGAAGTACGAGGGCAAGCTTTCGTTCCGCTACACGGGACCTTGGCCGCCGTACAACTTCGTGACGATCCGCCTTCAGCTCGAGCGCTCCGCGGGGGTATAACCCCGCGGTGCTGGGTCTCCTCGGCAAGCTCCTCGCTCTGCCGTACTCGCTGCCGAAGGCGGGCATCGGCTACTGCTTCGACAAGATCATCGAGATGGCCGAGATGGAGTATTACGACGACGCGACCGTGAAGGAGGAGCTTCTGCTCCTCCAGCTCCAGCTCGAAGAGGGCGAGATCGACGAGATGGAGTACCGCAGGCGGGAGGCGCCGGTGCTCGTCCGCCTGCGCGAGATCAGGGAGCATCGCAAGCAGCAGATCGATGAGCTGATCGCCGCGCGCAAGGCCGACGGCGAGAGCGGCGGTGTCACGATCGATCTGCCGGACGAGCTGCGATGACGCTCGTCTATCTCTACGCGGTAGCTCCCGCCGCCGCGGCGGGCTGGCTTGGCGCGAACGACATTCGCGGCATCGCCGGTGCCCGCGTCCGTGCGGTCGAGCAGGGCGGCGTGGTCGGTGCGGTGAGCGACGTGCCCGCCCGCGAGTTCGAGCAGGAGCCGCTCGACCGGAACGTCGCGGACTCCGAGTGGCTTGCTCCGCACGCCGCGGCGCACCAGGACGTGAACGCGGCACTGCTCGACGGCGTCGGCGCGGTGCTCCCGCTGGCCTTCGGGACCATCTTCCGCGCCGAGGCGGGGATCGGGCGCGTGCTCCGCCAGCGCGAACAGGAGCTTGTGGACGCGCTCGCTGCGGTCGCGGGTCGCGTCGAGTGGGTCTGCACGCTCGATCGCGATCTCAGGGTCGCGAGCGCCTACCTCGCGCGCATGCGCTCGGCCAAGGCCGAGGCCGCGACGGGCGAGGGGCGCTCCTATCTCCTCCGCCGGAAGGCAGAGGTCGAGAGCGTCGAGGAGCAGCGAACGCTGGATCGTGAGGCGCGCGCCGAGTTCCGGGAGTCGCTCGCGGCGGTCGCGCAGGAGGTCACGGATGAGCCGCTCATCGAGGGCGGTCCCGCGGCGCGCTGCACGGTGCTCGTCGCCCGCGATGCCGAGGAGGCGTTGCGGGGCGCCGCGACAGGCTTCAGCGCGCGTTGGTCGGAACGTGGCTACGAGCCACGCCTCGCCGGCCCCTGGCCGCCCTACCGGTACGGCGCGCGGGTGGGGGCGCTCCATGAATGAGCTCGAAGACGAGGGGATGACCCTGCTCGAGCTGACCGACCGGTTGCTCCACCGCGGCGTCGTCGTCACCGGCGAGGCGACGATCTCTGTCGCGGGCGTGGACCTCATCTACCTCGGCCTCAACCTGGTGCTGAGCGCGGTGGAGACGATGGAGCAGCACAAGCGGAAGTCGGTGTGAGCGTGCTCCTACACGCGATCGCGCCCGTGATGCTCGGCGACCCGCCGTGCGGCCTGCGCGGCGCGGCGCTCGAGTTCATCCCGACCGGGTCGGTGGGCGTGTGGGTGAGTCCGGTCGGCGCGGATGCCGCGACACGGGACGATGCCTTCGAGCACCACCGCGTCGTCGAGGAGCTCTGCGCCCGTCAGCCCTGCCTGCCGATCCGATTCGGCACCCGCGCGCTGGACGCCGAGGCGGTCCGGACACTGCTCGCCCCGCGGCAGGATGAGCTCGCGGGCGCGCTCGAGCGCGTCGGCCGCCGCCGCGAGCTTGCGGTCACGCTCCTCTGGCTCGACGCCGACGTGCGTCCCGGCCGCGGACACACGCTCGTCGCGGGCACACCCGGGCGAGCCTTCCTCGAAGGCAGACGTGCCGTCTACGCCGCGGCTGAAGAGCGCCGGGTCATCGCGGAAACGCTGGCAGGCACGCTTGTGGCGGGACTCGCAGCCGACCAGGCGGACGTTCGGCACGCTTTCTGCCCGTCGCCTTTGGTGGCGTTGTCCACCGCGATCCTGGCCCCCGTGGGCGGGGCGGAGGCGCTGAAGGAGGAAGTCGTGAGGGTGGCCTCGGGGCTCAGCGGCGTCCGGGCCGTCGTGAGCGGTCCCTGGCCTCCGTATACCTTTGCGGGCAGCACATGATGATCGAAGCAGCACCGGACGAGATCGCAGCCCTCCGCCGCGACGTGGAGCGCTTGCGGGCGCTTTTGCCCGAGCGCGTCGATGTCGACCCCGACGGGGCCGGAGCGGGGCTCGCGAAGCTCGTCCTCACGCTCGTCGAATTCCTTCGGCAGCTGCTCGAGCGTCAGGCGATCCGGCGGATGGAGGGGGGAACGTTGACCGTAGATGAAGTCGAACGGATGGGCGTCGCGCTCATGCGCCTCGAGGAGAAGGTGCACGAGCTCGCGGCGCAGTTCGGGCTGAACAAAGAGGACCTCAACCTGGGTCTCGGGCCGGTCGGGAACCTCCTGTGAGCATGGACGGACGCGGACTTCGCTCGCAGAGCGCGACGCTCGTCGACATCCTCGATCGCATCCTCGACAAGGGCCTCGTGATCGCGGGTGACGTACGCATCACCCTCGCGAACGTGGAGCTCATCACCATCAAGATCAGGCTGCTCATCTGCTCGATCGACAAGGCCGAGCAGATCGGCCTCAACTGGTGGCGCTACGACAGCGAACTCTCAGCAAGCGGTAGGGGTCAGCTCGACGCCGGCGAGGTCGAGCGGCTCGAGAAGCGCATCGCGCTGCTCGAGCGGGAGCTCGTCGAGAAAAAGGCCAAGGGGTAAGTCATGCCAGTTGAACGGGCCGCAGGTGGCACCAGTCTCATCGACGTTCTCGACCGGATCCTCGACAAGGGCATCGTCATCGATGCCTGGGTGCGGATCTCGCTCGTGGGCATTGACCTCATCACCATCGAGGCGCGCGTCGTCGTCGCGTCGATCGACACCTACCTTCGCTACGCCGAGGCCGTCGGCATCACGCCGACCGTGTCGCGCGCCGTCGGAGCGACCATGGCCGGGGAGATCGGCGGTGCCGGACAGTCCGGCGCACCGCTGGGCACGCCGCCCAGCCGCGCCCGGCAGACAGGCCAGCCCTGATCGGTAGCTCTGACGGCTTCCGGTCTCCTCCTGGCTAGCTCGTGAGCGAGCTCCTCGAGCTGCTCGAGCGGTCGCCGGCCCGCCGCGACTTGGGGACGGTGCCGGCGACGCTTGGCCTGGTCCTCGAGGACATGGCCCGGTCCTTCGGCTCGGACCGGGCGCTCGTCGCGCTCGTCGATGGCGAGCGCAGGCTGCTCCGTGGCGCGTTCGGGCTGAACCTGCCAGCGTCGCTCGTCCAGACGCTCGAGGTGCCGCTCACGGAACGCGGCGATCCGCTCGTCACGGCGCTACGCACCGGGCTCCCGCAGCACATCGTGTCGGCGGTCGCCGACCAGCGTCTCGGCGCGCACACGGGCGACCTCCTCATCGAGCTCGGCTTCGAGCAATTCGTGGTCACGCCGATCTATAGCGACACCGACAGCATTGGTGTGATCCTGCTCGCGCGCACCACTCCCTTCACCGAGGCCGACGTGAGCGCGCTCATCCCCCTGGCGAGCCGAGCCGGTGTCGAGCTGCAACGTGCGCGCGACGTCGAGCTGCGGAGCACGAGCGAGACGGCGGCCGTCGAGAAGGAATGGCTGTGGTGGATGATCAACGCCGTCGCCGACCCGGTCGTCGTGTCTGACGAACAGAACGAGATCGTCCTGCAGAACAAGGTCGCCGAGAAGCTCTTCCGCGCCGGTCATGACGACAGCGCGGGCCGAAAGCGCGCCGTGACGATGAACAACTTCCTTTTCACGGCATCGCTCTCGACGTGGAATCTCCAGCAGGGCGTGGGCGGGTCGCGGCCACGCGAGCTGACCCTCGTCGACCCCGTTGAGGGGAGCGATCTCATGTTCGAGGTCATCGCCGTGCCGGCGACGAACTATCGGGTCGGCCAGCGCGGGATGGTGGCGGTACTGAAGAACGTGACGGACCTCCGCCAGGTCACCGAGGAGCTCACGCGCAATGTCCAGCGGCTCCACTCGGCCGACCAGGAGATCCGCCTCGAGCGCGACCGTCTCGACCTCATCCTCCGGAGCGTGCCGAACCCGATCATCGTGATCGACAACGAGGATCAGATCGTGTCGATGAACGCTGCCGCGCAGCGCGTCTTTGGCGCGGCGGCCGCCGCACGCGGAGTGGCGATCGCGTCGGGCCGGCGGCCTGAGCTCTCGCTGCGGAACAGCGCGAAGTTCACCTCGTTCATCGCCACGCTCCGCCTCGAGCCGGGCACCCGCAAGACCGGCGAGCTCGCGCTCGTCGATCCGGAGACCGAGGAGGATCTCGAGATGGCGGTCACGTCGACCGAGATCCGCGACGACGCGGGAGTGCCGGTCGCCACTGTTTCCGTCATGCAGGACGTCGGCCGCCCCCGTGAGCTGGAGCGTCGCCGCCTCGAGCAGGCACTCTTCGATTCCGAGAAGCTCGCCGCGACTGGCCGCCTTGCCGCGTCGATCGCGCACGAGATCAACAATCCCCTGGAGGCGATCCAGAACTCGCTCTACCTCCTCGTGAACAAGGTCCCGAAGGACGACCCGAACTACAAGTTCCTCGACATCGCGCGCAAGGAGACCGAGCGGATGTCTCGGATCCTGCGCCAGATGCTCGGCTTCTACCGCCCGGCGGCCGCGATGCAGCCCACCGACGTGAACGCACTCATTGACGAGGCCGAGGCGCTCATCGCGAAGCGCCTGCGCGACCGCCAGGTGCGTGTCATCAGGGAGCTCGATCGAGACCTGCCCCAGATCGTCGCATCCGGCGACCAGCTGAAGCAGGTCATCCTCAACCTCGTCCTCAACGGCGCGGAGTCCATGCCGGAGGGGGGGAGCATCACGATCTCGACCCAGGTCTACCGCGAGGCGGGTGCGCGGCACCTCCGCTCCGATGCGATCCAGATCCAGATCCGCGACACCGGCAACGGCATCGCGGAGGAGCACATGCCGCACATCTTCGAGCCCTTCTTTTCGACGAAGGGGGAGAAGGGGACGGGCCTCGGCCTCTGGGTCTCGAACGGCATCGTCCAGAGCCACGGCGGCAGCCTTCAGGTGCGCAGCCGCAGCGGGCAGGGCACCACCTTCAGCATCACGCTCCCGATCGGAGGACCCCCAGCCGATGGCGCGTGAGCGGATCCTCATCGTGGACGACGAAGAGAGCGTCGCGATCACGATGCAGGCCATCCTGGAGATGGACGGACACGACGCCTCGACCGCCTCGAGCGTCGCTGCGGCGACCGCGCTCGTGCGGGCGTCCGAATACGACCTCATCCTCTCGGACCTTCGCCTCGAGGACGGCGACGGCATCCAGATCGTCAGCGAGGCGCGCCGCCGCTGGCCCGAGACGATCTGCATCATCCTCACCGGCTACGCCTCACTCGACTCGGCCGTGAAGGCCCTCCGTGAAGGCGCCTACGACTATCTAGTGAAGCCCTGCGACGTCGAGGAGCTCCGCCTCACGGTGAATCGCGGGCTCGAGCGCCGTCGCCTCGGTCAGCAGCTCCGGGAGCGCGTGCGGGAGCTCGAGGCCGCGAACGCGACCATCGGCGCCCTGAATGCCGACCTTGAGCGCCGGGTCGAAGAGGCGACCGCCGAGCTGCGGACGCAGTACGAGCGGCTCGAGGAGCTCGACCGGTTGAAGACTCAGTCCATGTCCG
>JBKJTV010000309.1:0-5106 GCA_046589985.1 Candidatus Limnocylindria bacterium
AGCAGCAGCCACGCGGACGAGAAGCCCCAGGTCTGGATCGCGTAGCCCATCGCGGGCGCGGCGATGAGTGCGCTCACGAGCCCGCCGAGCGCGGTGAGTCCCTGCGCGGCGGCCGGCGCACGCGGTAGCGACGCTGCCGCCGTGTTGAAGACCGCGGCGTACGGGATGCCGCCACCAAATCCGATCGCGATCGCGCCGAGGAGCGCGAGCGGGAGTGGCCGGCCCGGCAGCACCAGGAGCGCGATCCCGGCCAGCACGACGAGCTGCGCGTACCGCATGACCGCGAGCGTCGAGAGGATCCGGCGCGAAACGAGGAGGCCGCCGAATGGCCGCGCGAGGAAGGCCACGACGAGGAGCAGCGAGCCGAGGATCCCCGCGAGGGCGAGCGAGAGTGCGAACTCACGGAGGAGGAACACGCTGATCCAGGCGCCGGCCGCAAGCACGAGACCGAATCCCGCCGAGTGCTGCACGAAGGTCCACCAGCAGTTGCCGTCGCGCACTGCGACGAGCATGTTCCCCGGGCGCGCGAGCCGCGGCACCGCCGGCACGCGCAGCCAGAGCACGACGATGAAGGCCATGACGAGCGCAGTGCCGAGGAACGCGGTGCGCCAGTCCGTCGCCGCCGCAAGTGGCGGGACCGTCCAGAGCGCGATCGCGCTGCCGAGAGGGAAGCCGCCGCCGTAGAGGCCGGTGCCGAAGTGGGAGCTCTGGCCCTCGTAGCGGCGCCCGACGTAGCGCAGCCCGCCCAGCAGCCCGAGCCCGGCGCCGACGCCGCTTACCGCGCGCGCCACGAGGAGGAGGGGATAGGTCGGTGCGAGGGCCATCCCGATGGTGCCGACGACGACGAGCACGATGCCCCAGGTGTTCACGGCCTTCGGCCCGAAGCGGTCGGAGACGTCGCCGAAGAAGAGCATCGGGACACCCGCTGCCAGGTACAGCGCCGTCGCGATGAGGCCGAGCTGCACGTCGTCGAGGCCCAGGTCGGCGGCGATGAGGACGGCCACCGACGCGTAGCCGGCGTAGCTCCAGCCGACGAGCGTGCTCGTCGCCACGGCGATGGCGATCGACCCGGACCGAGACCTCATCCCGGTAGGCTGGCAGAACGGACCGCGCGGGTCCCTCGCGGCCGGAATAACGACCGAAAGCCCTGTGTTTCGAGGTAGTGTAATCAAATGGCGCATTCTGTAAGTAGCGGCGTGGAGGGGCAAAGTGGAGCAGTCAGAGATCAGGGGTTGGATCGTCGGGCGGGTCCCGCAGGAGTGGTACGACGGCGCGCCGGACGTGCTCGTCGATCGGGATGAGATCGTCGTCATCGGCCGAATCCCTGACATCACGCAGCAGGATGGCGTCGATCTGGCCTCGGCGCGCGCGGGCCGCCTGAAGCAGCACCGCGAGACGACGCGCGGCGCTCGTATGCGGATCGCCCAGGAGGCGCAGCAGAAGTTCGGACGGCAGCTCTCATGGGGGGCACGGATCGCGGACGAGGGTCACCTCTTCACGCACCTCTCGGTCCCCGCGATGACCCGCCTGCGGATCCGCGAGCGCCAGCTGCTCGACGCGCTCGTCGACGCCGGCGTCGCGCGCAGCCGCAGCCACGCGCTCGCGTGGTGCGTCCGGCTCGTCGCGGAGCACCAGGGTGACTGGATCCGCGACCTCAAGGAGGCGATGTCACGCGTCGACGACGTACGCGACCAGGGTCCGAAGCTGAATTGACCTCTGAAGCGGCGACCGCGGTCGTGCCGCAGGAGGCCGGCTAGGTCCCATATCGTCCCGTCGTGGACCTCGCGATCCGCCCGGCTCTCCCGCGCGACAAGGGAGCCGTGTTCGAGGTCATCCGAACGATCTGGCGCGGTGACGATTACCTCATCCGGACGTTCGACGACTGGGTGCGCCGCCGTCGCGACCGCCTGTACGTTGCCGAGCTCGACGGGCGGATCGTCGGCGTCGCGCGGCTCGCGTGGTTCTCGCCCACCGAGGCGTGGCTCGAGACGTTGCGCGTGCACCCGCGATTCCGGCGGCGCGGCATCGCGGGCGCGCTCATGCGGCATCGCATCGAGCTCGCGAGAAGGGCTGGCGCGCGCCGCATCGCGTTCACGACGGGATCGGAGAACACGCCGCAGCTGCGCAACGCGCGCCGTCTCGGGTTCCGCCGCGTCGAGCGGCTCCAGCTCACCTTCGCGCGAGCAGCCAAAGGCCCGCTGCCGCGGCGTGCGACGCGTGCGGAGGTGCCAGCGCTCTGGCGCCTCGCGGAAGCGAGCCGTCGGCCTCACACGTCGCTCATCCACCGTGGCTTCGGCTGGCGGTGGCAGCGGATGACGCGCGCCGACCTCGCAAGCGCGGTCCGGCGAGGGCGCTGCTACGTCGTCGAGGGCCCGCGCGGGATCCGGGGATTCGCGATCGCCGAGCCGATCACAGAGGAGCGGCAGCTCCACCTCCGCGCGCTCGTCGGCGGCGCTGTGGCCACGGAGGCGCTGCTCCATGGCCTGCGCGCGATCGCGCAAGCAGAGCACCTCCCGACCGTCGCGGCATACAAGCCCCTCACCACCCTCGACGGGCCGTTCCGGCGCGCGGGCTACCACCGCGCCTGGCCGTGGTCGGCCGCCTATTTCGAGCGGTCGCTGCGGCGCTAGCCGCCGAACGCGGGCGCGGGCTCCTCTGAGGCCGTGGGGTGCTCACGCAGGATCGGGACGTCGTTTAGGAAGAGCGAGAAGGGGATCGCGATCGCGACGGCGACTGCGCCAAAGAGGAAGATCTCTTCGAGCGTCAGTGCGAGCGCGCTTCGGATCGCCGCGAGCACGCTCTCGAACGCGGCGACCGCCTGCGGCGGCAGGCTCGCTCGTGCGAGAGCGATCGCTGCGGGGTCGAACAGCGCCTGCGCGCTGCCGCTCTGCGGAAGGGCCCCAGCGACCTGCGGCGGGAGCTGCAGCGCCGCGACCTCAGCGGACACCCGCTCGGGAAGACGGTGCGAGAGGACGGAGCCGAGGACCGCGGTACCGATCGTCCCACCAACGTTGCGCCAGAACTGCACCTGGCTCGTCACCACGCCGAGGTACTTCGGCGCGACCGCGCTCTGCACCGAGTTGAGGTACAGCGGGAACGTCAGTCCGGTGCCGAGGCCGACGACGATGAGCGCGACGACGACCTGGATCTCAACCGCGCCTGGCCGTACCCGCGAGAGGAGCCAGAGCCCCAGGACAAGGAGCCCGATACCGACCGTGCCGACGTAGCGGTAACGCGGAAGACGGACCATGAGCTGACCCGACACGATGCTGCCGGTGATGATGCCGGCCATCATCGGTGTGAGCAGCAGCCCCGAGTTCGTCGCGGGCAGACCGAGGATCCCCTGGTAGATGAGCGGCACATACACGATCGCGCCGAAGAAGCCGACCGTCACCAGGAATCCGGCTATGCACGCGATCGCAAAGGTGCGGTTCCGGAAGAGCCCGAGCGGCACGATGGGCTCTGGGACACGCGACTCCACGAAGACGAACGCGACGAGTGCGACGATCGAGAAGCCCAGCAGGCCGAGCACCTCCGGCGAGGTCCAGGCATGGTCGCGCGTGATGGAGAATCCGATGAGCATCGGCACGAGACCGACGGCAAGCAGCGCTGCCCCGGCGAGGTCGATGTCGCGCCAGGTCTTGCGCACCGTCGCGCGCACCGCCGGCATCGTGACGATCACGACCGCGATCGCGATCGCGCCGACAGGCACGTTCACGTAGAAGATCCAGCGCCAGTTCAGGTTGTCGGTGAGGAAGCCGCCGACGACCGGGCCGATCACGGATGCGATACCGAAGATGCCGCCGAAGATGCCCTGGATCCGCGCGCGGCGCGCCGGCGCGTACAGGTCAGCGATCGACGCGAAGACCGTCGAGAACAGGATCCCGCCGAAGAGGCCCTGCACCGCGCGCGATGCGATGAGGGCATTCATGTCGCCGGCCTGTCCGCAGAGGGCGGACGCCAGGACGAACCCGACCATGCCCACGATGAGCAGCGGCTTCCGGCCGAACAGATCGCCCAGCTTCCCGGAGATCGGTGTCATCGTCGTGGAGGTGACGAGGTAGGCGGTGAGCACCCAGGCGTAGAGCTCGAGGCCCCGTAATTCCGCCACGATGCGCGGCAGCGCGGTCCCGACGATGGTCTGGTCGAGCGCCGCGAGGAACATCGCGAGCGCGATCCCGATCGTGACGAGCACGAGCTTCCCGCCCGTCGGACGTTCATTGTCAGCGTTCATCCCGTGACTCCTTCAATGCGCGTTCAAGGTCGAAGAACGCCGTGCGCACGTGGTCGCGCGAGGGCGCATCGAGATGGGCGAGGACGCCTTTCAGGGCTTCGGCGAAGCGATCCTCGAATCTTTCGATCGCACGACGGCCCGAGGCGGTGAGGGACAGGACGACCGCGCGCCGGTCGTCAGGCGACTCTTCGCGGCGAACGTAGCCGTCCGCGACGAGTCCATCGACGAGCTCCGTGACAGCGGGGCGGGTGAGCATGCAGTGATCCGCAAGCTCACCGCTGCGCATCGGCCCCTCGCGCAGCCAGAACAGCAGCTTGCCGGCCTGCGGAGTGACGGTGTGGTGGTCACGACCGACACTCGCGGCGATCCGCCCGAGCTGCGGGAGGACGGCCAGGATCGAGCGGACGAGCTCCCGCTCGGTCTCCGCCGCCGCCGGGGTCATCGTTCGCCTGCCGAATAGTTCAGAATTCGAACTATATGCGTCGTCCCCGGGCGGGACCGCATCGTGCGCGACATTCGGCTGCGCGCCCGGAAGCCGGCGACGTGCCACGCTGTTCACCGTGTAAGCGACAGGGAGGTCTTCGTGGCTGTTACGAAGGAGCGGTTCGACCAGGGTCTGACCTACGACGGGTACAAGGCGCAGATGACCAGGAACAAAGAGAAGTTCCAGGAGAACGAGCGGACCGTCCAGCTGCCGGCGGCCGAGCTCGATGCCATCAGGAAGGGCCCGAAGCTGAACGTCCTGGTGCTCACCGAAGACTGGTGCGGGGACGCCCTCGCGAACGTCCCCATCATCGGGCGCCTCGCGAAGGAGACCGGACGCTTCGATGTCCGCGTCTTCCTGCGCGACCAGAACGACGACCTGATGGCGC
>JBKJTV010000333.1:0-5130 GCA_046589985.1 Candidatus Limnocylindria bacterium
GCGACGAACTGACCCTGCGAGACGAGCTGGATCGCCTGCGGGCTCGTTCCGGGGTACTGAGCGATGTTCGCGTGGAACCGCTTCATGTAGTCCATCGCCTTCGCTTCGTCCTTGTTAAAACGGAACACCTGCGTCGCGATGAAGATGTAGCCGCCGCCGGTCGTGATCGGGCTGCCAAGGACGAGCTTGCCCTTCCACTTCGGGTCGAGCAGGTCGTCCCACGTCGTCGGCTTGGCGCCGCCGACCTCCTTGTTCACGCGGTCGGTGTTCATGACGATGCCGAAGATGCCGAAGTAGAAGCCGGTCCAGTTCTTCCCCGGGTCCTTCGACTGCGCGGCGACGGCCGACGCGGCCGGGGACTCGTACGCCTCGAGCAGGCCTTCCTTGCCGAGACCATCGTGGAACGAGGAGTCGCCGCCGATGAAGACATCCGCCTTCGGACTCGCCTTCTCTGCCTTGATGCGCGTCTGCAGCTCGCCTGCTGCGGCGAGAGGGAGCAGCGCGACCTCGACCCCGGGCACCGCGGCCTTGAACGCCTTCACGAATTCGTTGTTCGTCGATTCGTTCAGCGCCGAGTACACGGAGATGGTCCCGGACGCCTTCGGTGCGGCCGACGCGGTCGCCGCGGCTGTCGCGGCGGTCGTCGGCGAGGGTGCGCCGGTGCCGCCACCGCCGCATGCAGCAGCCACGCTGACGATGCCTGCGGCCTTGAGGAAGCCGCGCCTATCGAGCTCTGGTGTCATGCCTTGTTGCCCTCCCCCATGTTTCTGGTCGCCAATGAGTCTAGGCCCCGAGGCCGCCGCCGGGCACCCCCTCGGCCGGTCGCGCGAATGCCCGGAGGGCGTCATCGCGCACGGCGATGCGGACAGGGGCACCGTCGGGATGGAGCGGGACGCCGCGCTCCATGGCCACCGTCGAGAGGAGATCGTCACCGGCGCAGCTCAGCTGGTACAACGCGGTGCTTCCGACGAAGCTCGTGCGCAAGACCGTCGCCTCGAGTCCCTCGCTTCGACCGACGTGGACCTCCTCGGGCCGGACCATGACATCCACACGATCACCTGGCTCGTAGCGGCCGGCGGCCGCCGAGATCGGTCGCGGCTTGCCGAGGACATCGACGATGAGGCGCTCCCCGTCGCGTCCACGGACCGTGCCCTCCACGAAGTTCGCGTGACCCACGAATTCAGCGACGAAGCGGTCGGCCGGCTCGTCATAGATCTCCCGCGGGCTGCCGAGCTGTGCGATCCGGCCCGCATTCATGACCGCGATCCGATCGGCAAGCGTCATGGCCTCGGCCTGGTCGTGCGTCACATACACGCTCGTGATGCCGACCCGCTGCTGCAGATTCCGGATCTCGAGGCGCATCTGCTCGCGCAGCTTCGCGTCGAGGTTCGACAGCGGCTCGTCGAAGAGGAGCAGCTTCGGCTCGAGGATGAGAGCGCGCGCGAGCGCGACGCGCTGCTGCTGGCCACCCGACAGCTGCTGGGGCCGGCGCTCGCCTAGACCCGCGAGGCCCACGAGCGACAGCGCGTCGGCGACGCGGCTCCGGAGCGCGGCACCGCCGACCCGCCTGACCCTCAGACCGTACGCGACGTTCTCGAACACGGAGAGATGCGGGAACAGGGCGTAGCCCTGGAACACCATCGTCGCTCCGCGCCGGTTCGGGGGCACCTGGTCGATCCGGCGCCCGGCAAGCTCGATCGATCCCGCGCTCGGGTCCTCGAAGCCCGCGATGCAGCGCAGCGTCGTCGTCTTGCCGCAGCCCGAGGGACCGAGCAGCGCGACGAGCTCACCTTCCGCGACCTCGAGGTCGAGATGATCGACGGCGACCGTCCCGTTCGGGAACCGCTTCTCGAGCCCCTGGAGCCTCAGGTAGCCGCTCATGTCGCCACCTCCACCGCGGACCGTCCGAACGCTCGCTGCAAGATGACGATCGTCACGAGGACGATGGCGATGAGGATGGTCGAGTACGCCGCTCCGGAGCCGAGCCGCTGCGAGTCGATCTCGTTGAGGATCTGGGCGGTCATGATCCGCCAGTTCGGTGACACGAGCAGCGCGATCGTCGAGAGCGTCGTCATGTTCCGGGTGAAGCTGTAGATCACACCGGAGAGCACCGCGCGGCGGACGAGTGGCAGCGTCACCCGGCGGAATGTCGTCACGGCATCCGCACCGAGGTTGGCCGACGCGTGCTCGAGGGACGGGTCGATCTGCATGAGCGCCGCCGTGCAGCCGCGGAGCGCGACCGGTGCTGTGCGCGCGGTGAAAGCGATCACGAAGACCGCGGCGGTGCCGGTCAGCAGCAACGGGGGATGGTTGAACGCGAGCAGGATCCCGAGTCCCAGCACGATGCCCGGCGCGGCGGCGCCGAGCATGAGCACGTAGTCAAAGATCGCACGACCCGGTATGCGCGTGCGGACGACGAGGTACGCGACCAGGAGTCCGGCGAACGCCGCGACCGGCGCAGCCATCGCCGAGAGCAGCGTCGTGTCGGTCATCGCGCGGGTGCCCAGGCCTTGGAGCACGAAGCGGAAATTGTCCAGCGTGAGCGTGTTGTTGATGCCGAGCAGCTTCGTGAAGGCGCCCGCGATCACCGCACCGTAAAGGGCAAGGACGAGCGCGCCCGTGATACACGCGATCGCGAGCAGTGGCACCGCGACCACGGGATCGAAGATTTGGACGCGTCCGGTCGACGGCTTGCCGGTCACCGTCACGACGTTCCCCTCGCCGACCCAGATGCGCTGGGCGAAGAACGCGATGAGGGAGGGCACCAAAAGGACGACGGCAAAGCCGACCGCTTTGCGGGTGTCGTACTCGCCGATGATGGCGAGATACACGCTCGACGCGAGCACGTTGTAGTCGCCGCCGATGAGCAATGGATTGGCAAGGTCCGCGAGCGACTCCACGAAGATGATGAGGAAGGCGCCGGCGAATCCGGGACGAAGCAACGGCACGATGACGGTGCGAAGGATGCGGGCGCGCGACGCGCCAAGGTTCAGCGCGGCCTCCTCGAGCGCAGGATCGAGCTGGCGCACGAGCGCGTCGAACATGAGATAGGCGACCGGTGAGAACGTGATGATCTGCACGAAGAGGAGGCCACCCAGGCCGTACGGGCTCACCTCGAGACCGAACAGCTGCCTCGTGACCAGGCCCTGGCGCCCGAACAGGAAGATCGTCGAGAGCGCGAGCGCGAACGGCGGCGCGATGAGCGGCAGCATCGCGATGTAGTGGAGGAGCGTTCGCGAGCGGCCGCGGACCACGCGCGCGGTCGTCAGCGCGAGCGCGAACCCGAGCAATGTGGCACCCAGTCCCGCGAGCGCGCCCATGACGAGGGTGTTCAGGACGATCTGCCGTGTCACCGGATTCGTGATCACGCGGGTCAGCGGGCTGGGATCGAAGCCACCCTCGCTGAGAACGGCCTCCTGCAGCACCGCGAAGAGCGGGTAGCCGATGAGCACTGCGAGCCCGACGGCCGGCGCCGCCGCGAGTGCGGCGGCGGCGGGCTCGCGGCGTAGCGTCGTGATCACGGAGCGTAGGTCAGCGGGGCTGTGGCGCGACCTCGTTGCTGAAGCGGTCGACGAGCACCTTCTTGTTGTCCCCCGCCCACTGGAAGTCGTAGGTCACCGTCTTCACCGAGGAGAGCTTCACGGACTTGTCGGACACCTTGGCGTCGGCGTTCGTCGGGATCTGGTAGGCCTTGAAGGTCGCCGCGAGCTCCTGCGCCTTCGCGGTGATCGCCCAGTCCATGAAGGTCTTTGCCGCGACGGGGTCCGACGCTCCCTTCACGAGAGCCATCCCGCCGATCTCGTAGCCGGTCCCCTCCGAGGGGAAGACGACCTTCAGGTCCTTGAAGCCCTCTTCGATCGCGGCGACGGTGTCGTGCGAGAAGACGACCCCGATGGCGACCTCGCCCTGGCCTGCCTGCCGGGCGGGGGCGGCACCCGTCTTCTGGTACTGGAGCACGTTCTGGTGGAACTGCTTCAGGTACGCGAAGCCCTTCTCGATGTCCTTGTTGTTCAGGAACATCTGCGTCGCGAGCATCGTGTACGACGTTCCGCTGGACGCCGGATGCGCGATCGAGATCTGACCCTTGTAGATCGGCTTGGTCAGGTCGGCCCAGCTCGTCGGCTCCGGCAAGTTCTTTTCCTTCAGCACCTTCGTGTTCACCGCAAGGCCGAGCGCGCCGACGTAGATCCCGGTCCAGACACCATCCGCGTCGCGATAGCTTGCCGGGATCTTGTCGAACAGCTTGGGCTTGTAAGCCTCGAGCAGGCCGGCCTTGTTCGCCGCGATGAACCCGTCCGCCGGGCCACCCCACCAGACCGAGAACTGCGGATTCGCCTTGTCGGCGGTGAGCTTGGCGACCGCCTCGCCGCTGGAGAGCCGGACGTAGGTCGTCTTGATGCCGCACTCGGCCTCGAAGGCCTTCGTGATCCCCTGGATGTACTCCTCCTGCGGGGTCCCGAGCACGGTGAGACTGCCGGTCCCCTTCGGACCGCAGGGGCCACTGTTCGCGGCCGTCGCGGCGGATGTCGCAGAGGCCGCCGGGCTTCCGGTCCCCGCCGAGCCACCGCACGACGCGAGCACCGAGCCAATGAGCAGGATCGCGGCAAAACGCTTCAAGGTCCCCTCCCACGTATGCGCCAGATGGTCCAGAACGGCGTAGGTCCGCGAGGCCCATCCCTAGGCCTGCATCAGAAGATACCCCCCATCCACCACCACGACCTCACCGGTCAGGTAATCCGATGCGGGGGCGACCAGGAACAGCGCGGTCATCGCGACGTCGTCGGGCGTGCCGAACCGGCCGATCGGCTGGCGGGCGGCAAAGCCGGGATCCCACATCCCGCGGGTCCCCTCGGTCTCGATCCCGGCGGGCGCGATCGCGTTCGCCCGGGCGCCGTACGGGCCGACCGCGCGGGCGAGCGTCTTCGTCAGGGCGATGAGGCCGCCCTTCGAGGCGGCGTAGGCCGCGGCGGTCGGGCCAGAGCCGACCATCCCGACGACGCTGGTGATGTTCAGGATCGCCGCGCCCCGGCCCTGGCGCTCGAACTGGCGCGCGACCGCCTGGCTGCAAAGGAACGGACCGCGAAGGTTCGTGTCGAGGGTCTTGTCCCACAGCTCGAGCGAGCCGTCGAG
>JBKJTV010000160.1:0-3595 GCA_046589985.1 Candidatus Limnocylindria bacterium
GCTTGCGGCCCAGCGGCGAGCGACGACGGCGACGTGAACGAAGTGATACTTCGCGCGTGCCTACCGTCGCCGAGCTCCGTGCCCGTGCGCTCGCGCGGATCGCGCCGCTCGATGCCGACGTTCTCCTCGCGCATGCGCTCGGCGTCACGAAGGAGGCGCTGTACGCGCACCCCGACGCGCCCGCATCCGCGGGCGCCGCGGAGCGGTTCGACGTGCTCGTGGAGCGGCGGGCGGGCGGCGAGCCGGTCGCGTACCTGCGCGGCTGGAAGGAGTTCTATGGCCTGCGCTTCACGGTCGATCCGCGCGTACTCATCCCGCGGCCGGAGACCGAGGCCCTGGTCGATGCGGTCCGTGCTTCGGGTGCTCGGCTGGTCGCCGACATTGGGACTGGTAGCGGCGCGATCGCCGTCGCGCTCGCCGTCCGCGATCGGGACGTGCGCGTCATCGCTACCGACATCTCCGCGGACGCGCTGGCGGTCGCACACGCGAACGTCGAGGCCCACGAGGTCGGGGACCGCGTCGAGCTTCGCCAGGGGGACCTCTTTGCACCGCTCCGGGAGCGCGTCGATGCGGTCGCGGCGAATCTCCCATATCTGACCGATGCGTCCGTCGCGGAATGGACCGGCGAGCGCCGCTCGCTCGCGTACGAGCCGCAGCTCGCGGTCCTCGCGGGACCGGACGGGCTCGCGCTCGTGCGACGTGCGATCGGCGACCTCCCGCGCGTGCTGCGGCCCGGCGGCATCGCCTACTTCGAATGCGACCCGCCGCAGGCCCGGGCGCTCGCGGCCGAATACGGCGGCGACGTGCTCCTCGACCTCTCGGGGAACGAGCGCGTCCTCGTGCTGCGCGCGATGATGGCGCCGTGAGCGATGCCTTTCTCGCGCACCTTCGAGCGGAGCTCGAGCAGGTGAAGGCGAGCGGCCTCTACAAGAGCGAGCGGGTCATCACGTCGGCGCAGGGCGCCGAGATCGGTGTCGGTACTGTCGAGGTCCTCAACTTCTGCGCGAACAACTACCTCGGCCTGTCGAACGACCCCCGCGTCGTCGAGTCCGCGCACGCCGCGATCGATCGCTGGGGCTACGGGATGTCGTCGGTCCGCTTCATCTGCGGGACGCAGGAGATCCACAAGGAGCTCGAGGATCGCCTCACGCGTTTCCTCGGCACCGAGGACACCATCCTGTATTCCTCCTGCTTCGATGCGAACGGCGGGCTCTTCGAGACGATCCTCGCCGAGGAGGACGCGGTCATCAGCGATTCGCTGAACCACGCGAGCATCATCGACGGCATCCGCCTGTCCAAGGCGAAGCGCTTTCGCTACTCGAACAACGACATGGCCGACCTCGAGCGGCAGCTCGAGGAGGCACGGTCCTCGCGCTTCCGGCTCATCGCCACGGACGGCGTCTTCTCCATGGACGGGATCGTCGCGGACCTCGGGCGCATCCGCGCCCTCGCGGACCGGTACGACGCGATGGTCATGGTCGACGACTCACATGCCGTCGGGTTCATGGGGAAAGATGGACGCGGCTCGCACGAGCACCGTGGGGTCCTCGGCCGGATCGACGTCATCACCGGCACGCTCGGGAAAGCACTCGGCGGCGCGTCAGGCGGCTATACGAGCGGACGCAGGGAGGTCATCGCGCTCCTCCGGCAGCGCTCGCGGCCATATCTCTTCTCCAACACGCTCGCTCCGGTGATCACCGCGACCTCCATCGCGGTGCTGGAGCTCCTGGAAAGCGCCGGGGATCTTCGCGCGAAGCTGTTCGCGAACGCGAAGCGCTTCCGCGAGGGTATGGAGCAGCACGGCTTCACACTCGTGGCGGGCGAGCATCCGATCGTTCCCGTGATGCTCGGCGACGCCGCCCTCGCGACCCGCCTCGCGGACGGCCTGCTCGCCGAAGGGATCTACGTCATCGCGTTCTCGTATCCGGTGGTGCCGAAGGACAAGGCGCGCATCCGCGTGCAGCTCTCCGCCGCGCACGAGCCGGCCCACGTCGACAAGGCGGTCGCCGCCTTCGCCCGCGTGGGTCGGGCACTCGGGGTCATCTGATGCGCGCGCTCGTGAAGAGCAGGGCAGAGCCGGGTATCTGGATGGCGGACGTCCCCCGACCGGCGATCGGCCCGAACGACCTGCTCGTGCGGGTGCGCGCGACTTCGATCTGCGGCACGGACCTGCATATCTGGAAGTGGGACGCCTGGGCCCAGGAGACGATCCGCATCCCACGGGTCATCGGACACGAATTCATGGGGGAGGTCGTCGAGGTCGGCAGCGAGGTCGCCGGCTTCGAGCGCGGACAGCGTGTCGCGGTCGAGGGCCACGTCACCTGCGGGCATTGTCGGAACTGCCGTGCCGGACGACGTCACCTCTGCCGCAATACAGAGGGCATCGGCATCCAGCGCGATGGCGCGTTCGCCGAGCGCGTTGCCGTCCCCGCCGTGAACGCCTACGTCATCCCACCTGGCATGAAGGACGAGATCGGCGCCTGCCTCGACCCGCTCGGGAACGCCGTGCACTCGGCGCTCTCGTTCGACCTCGCAGGCGAGGATGTGCTCGTCACGGGCGCGGGGCCGATCGGCTGCATGGCCGCCGCGGTCTCGCGGTTCGTCGGCGCGCGCCACATCGTCGTCACCGACACGAACGAGTACCGGCTTGCGCTCGCACTGAAGATGGGCGCGACGCGGGCCGTACTCTCGACCACTGACCTGCGCGACGTGATGACGGACCTGGGCATGACCGAGGGGTACGACATCGGCCTCGAGATGTCCGGGAGTCCGGCGGCGCTCCGCTCGCTCCTCGCGGTCATGAACAACGGTGGCCGCGTCGCGCTCCTCGGCATTCCGAGCGAGGAGGTCCCGATCGACATCACGCAGGTCATCTTCCGTGGGCTCGTGCTGAAGGGGATCTACGGCCGCGAGATGTTCGAGACCTGGTACCGGATGGGCACGATGCTCCAGAGCGGCCTCGACATCAGCGAGGTCATCACGCACCGGTTCCCGGCGGAGCGCTTTGCCGAAGCGTTCGAGGTCGTGCGCAGCGGCCAATGCGGCAAGGTCGTCCTGGACTGGACCGCCTGAGCCCGGGGCCTGGGAACACCGGAAAGAAGGGGAGTTGATGCAGAAGATCACGACGTTCCTGACCTACAACGACCGCGCCGAGGAAGCGGCGAACTACTACGTGTCGCTCTTCAAGAACTCGAAGGTCGACAACACGATGCGCGCCGGCGATGCCGTGATCAGCGTGTCCTTCAGGCTGGAAGGCCAGGAGCTCATCGCACTGAACGGCGGTCCGTCGTTCTCCTTCGCGCAGGGGATCTCGCTCTTCGTGAGCTGCGACACGCAGCAGGAGATCGACGAGCTCTATGAGAAGCTGTCGGCAGGCGGCGAGAAGCAGCCGTGCGGCTGGCTCCGGGACAAGTTCGGCCTCTCGTGGCAGGTCGTGCCACCGCTCCTCGGTCAGCTGCTCGGCGACAAGGATCCGGAGAAGGCGCAGCGCGTGCTCCAGGCCATGCTGAAGATGCAGAAGATCGAGATCTCCGCGCTCCAGCGCGCGTACAAAGGCTGATCAGGCGAGGCTGGGCTTTGCCGAGCCGAGCCGCAG
>JBKJTV010000130.1:0-2628 GCA_046589985.1 Candidatus Limnocylindria bacterium
GCCTGCATGCCGCGTTCGCCCCTAAGCAGGAGCGGTGTGCCGATCTGGGCAATCTGCGCCAGGCGCTTCTTGAGGTCGCCGAGCACCCCGGAGCGGCCAAGCGCCGACAGCGAAAGCCGGTGCGACACCGGCACGTCCTGGTTGCGCAGGGCGCGCTTCACCGTGGCGAGCAGGCGCTGCAGCGCGATCGGTTTTTCGAGGTAATCGAGCGCGCCGATGCGCGTAGCCTCGACCGCCGTTTCGATCGTGCCGTGGCCGGACATCATCACCACGGGCATCGTCAGCAGGCCGTTGGCAGACCATTCCTTGAGCAGCGTGATGCCGTCGGTATCCGGCATCCAGATGTCCAGCAGGACAAGATCGGGCCGCTGGGCGCTGCGCAGTCGCCGCGCGGCCCCGGCATTCTCCGCCAGCACGACCTGGTGGCCCTCGTCGGCAAGGATTTCCGAGAGCAATTCGCGGATGCCGATTTCGTCGTCGACGACAAGGATCTGGGCCATTGATCAGGCGGCCTTGGCCGTGGTGTTGTCCTCGCCCGCCACCGGCAGCACGATGCTCACGGCGGCCCCCTGGCGCGGACGGTTGTCGATGGCGATCTCGCCGTGGTGCTCGTCGACGATCTTCTTGACGATCGCGAGGCCGAGGCCTGTGCCGCGAGACTTGGTGGTGACGTACGGCTCGAAAATCCTCGCCATGAGCTCCTCGGGAAAGCCGCTGCCGTTGTCGCTGACGACAAGCCGAACGCCTGCATTGCCCGCCGATTCGGTACGGACTTCGATCATCGAGCCCGGGGTTTTGGCCGCGCCAAGCGCGTCCTGCGCGTTCTGCACCAGGTTGTGCAGCACTTGTCGAATCTGCGCCGAATCGGCGAGCACCTGCGGAAGGCCGGGGGCGAGCTTGCGACGGATCGACACGTTGGACGTTTCGTACATCGTCAGCACTTCGGCCACCAGGGCGTTGAGGTCAAGGCCGGCCAGGACCGGCGCGGGCAGGCGGGCGTAATCGCGAAAATCGTCGACCATGGCTTTCAGCGCGGCCACCTGATTGACGATCGTCTGGGCGCCGCGCTTGAGCGTCTCGCCGTCCTCGGCGTTAAGTTTGCCGAAGAGTTTCATTTCCAGGCGCTCGGCGGAGAGCTGGATCGGCGTGAGCGGATTCTTGATTTCGTGCGCCAGGCGCCTGGCCACTTCCGCCCAGGCCGTTGCGCGCTGCGCCTGGATCAGCTGGGTGACGTCATCGAACACGAGCACGTAGCCCGACGGCAGCGGCGTACCGCGGGCGAGCAGCGTCTTGCCGCTGCCGGGCAGCACGAGCTCGAGTTGCCAGCTTCGTTCGCCCGGCGCGTCAAACGCTTCGCGCACCGGGATCGCGAAAGCCTCGAAGCCCTCCCATTCGCCGAGACCTTTGCCGCTCAGGTCGCCGAGCTCGCGACCGAGAATCGCGACCGCGCCGTGGTTGAAGATCGACAGGCGCAGATCCGGATCGAACACCAGCACGCCCGCGGAGAGGTTGGCGAGGATGTTTT
The DNA here is from genome assembly GCA_046589985.1 of Candidatus Limnocylindria bacterium. GTDB lineage: Bacteria > Chloroflexota > Limnocylindria > P2-11E > P2-11E > JACDAF01. Next base: position 1,526 of record JBKJTV010000130.1, read on the forward strand.
CGAGGCGCGCTTTTGCCGTTTCGAGCTGCAGGCGATTGGACTCGACCACCTCGCGGGCTTCGCCAAGCTGGCGCGTCATGCTGTTGAACGATTCGAGCAGCACGCCGAGCTCGTCGCGGCTGGTGACCGGCATGTGCCTTGAAAAATCGCCGCGGGCGACGTCCTGCGTCGCCTGCGCAAGTTCGGACAGCGGCGAAGAGAGCCGGTCCGAAAGGATGAATGCGAGCGCCACCGCGGAAAACAACGCCATGAGCAGGGCGAGCGTCAGCGTGACGATATAGCTGCGCTTCAAGCCCTGCCGCGAGAGCGAGAGCTTGCGGTAATCGCTGTACACCGCCTCAACTGCCTCGGCGCTCCTGGCGAGGGATTCGGGCACCGGCTGGCGCAACTGGAGGTAGCGAGTTTCGTCCGAGATCGTCGAAGCCGCAATCGGCACGATCGCGCGCAGGCCCAAGGGCTTGCCCGGCAGCGCATCGATCGACGTGACGCCGCGGTTGCTGCGCGCCTGGCGAAGCTGAAGGGAACTCGGTAGCTCCGGCACCAGCTGCACCAGGCTGTCGCTTGCACTGGCTACCAGCCGGCCGTTTGCCGCCACCACTACGGCATCATCTACGCCGGCCTGCTGGCGCAGCCGGTTCAACGCGACCACTTGCTGGCTGTCGGACCGGTCGGTCAGTTCGGATGCCATGGCGCGCGCCTTGACGTTGAGCTCCGCGAGCATCTGGTCCACCGCGGCCTGGCCAAGCTTGATGCCGCCCTCCAGCGCGCTGTCGACGCTGACGTCGAACCAGGATTCGATGCTCTTGGAGAGGAACTGAAGCGACACCGTGTAGACGAGCACGCCCGGAATCACGGCCATCATCGCAAAGAGGACGAGGAACCGCAGCGTGAGACGCGAGCCGAAGACCCGGCTGCGCAACCTGCGCCGCAGCGAGGCAAGCTGGTAGCCCACGAGCGCGAACAGTGCAACGGCCAGGACCGCATTGAGTCCGAGCAACAGCGAATAGTGCGCGGCGAAGAGCGAGGTGTTCGCGCTGGCTGTCGCAAGCAGGAAGAGGAGAACGCCCGAGAGCGCGATGCCGAGGATCAGCAGCGTTTTCACT
>JBKJTV010000137.1:0-6821 GCA_046589985.1 Candidatus Limnocylindria bacterium
GGACCAGGTGCCGTGGGACGTCCTCGGTCGGGCAAAGGAGCGCGGGCTCCCGCTGCTCGTGCTCATCAACCGCCTGCCGGCGGACGAGGTGGAGCGCAAGGACGTGCTTGAGGACGCCACGCGGCTCATCGCGGACGCTGGCTTGACCGGACTCGATGGTGCCATCGAGGTCCTGGGCGCGACGGAGGGCGACGTCGATCCCGCGCAGCAGTCCCTCACTGGTCCCGCGGTCGATGCGGTCCGTGTGAAGGTCGATGCCCTCGCATCGGATCGTGATGCTCGCGTGGAGGTCGCCCGGCGCGCGCTCGCGGGCGCGATCGCAGGCCTCGCGCCACTCATCGCCAGGATCGCCGATGACACCGAAGCGCAGGCGGCGCGGGGAGCGGAGCTGCTCGGGCTGACGCGTGATTCGTACGCGAAGTCGCTTGACGCTCTGCGCGCCGAGCTGCGCGACGGCCGCTTCCTCCGCGAGGAGGTGCTGCGCCAGTGGCACTCCTTCGTGAACGCCGATCAGATCACGCGGTTCTTCTCGTCCGGCATCGGCCGTATCCGCGGCGCCGTCCTCGCCGCGATCCGCGGCACACCCGTGGCCCCGGTCGGCACCGTCGAGCGGGAGGCGACGAGCGACGTCGTGACGGTCGCCCTCTCGCACGCGACCGAGGCAGCCCGGCGCACCGCTGAGCAGTGGGTGGCCCGCCCCGCCGGCGCGGAGGCCCTTGCTGCGGCACCGGACCTCTGGAGCGCGAGCCCCGCGTTCGCGGCGGAGCTGGAGCCGCGCCTGCACGAGTGGGTTGCCGGGATCGCCGAGGATGTCCGCAGGCGCGGTGCAGCGAAGCGCACGCTCGCGTTCGGCGCGTCGCTCGGCGTGAACGTCGTCGGCATCGCGGTGATGCTCGGCGTGTTCGCGCAGACCGCCGGGATCACCGGGACGGAGGTGGGCGTCGCAGCCGGGACCGCGTTCCTCAACCAGAAGCTGCTCCAGGCACTCTTCGGCGAGGCCGCAATGGAGGAGATGATCGCCAACGCGCGTGGGCGGCTCGACGCGATCCTCGTCGAGCGCTTCACGGTGGAGCGCGCGCGGTTCGAGGCGCTCACCTCGTCACCCGACGAGCTGCGCACGCTGGCGTCCGACCTGCGCGAGAGCATCGCGGTCGCCACGTGACCCTCGCCGCGCGCCTCGACGCGCTCGCAGAGGCGATCGACGCGGGGACGGCGCTCGGGCTCGACGTGTCGTCCGCGACGGCCTCGCGCGACATCGCGCGGGAGCGACTGCGTTTCCCCGGCGCGACGTACGTGCTCGCGCTGGCCGGCGGGACCGGCGTCGGCAAGTCGAGTCTCCTGAACGCGATCGCGGGCAGCGCGGTGAGCCGCGCGGCAGCGCGCCGACCGACGACCTCGGAACCAGTCGCCTGGGTGCCTCGCGCGGGGCGCGCTGAGCTCGCGCCATTGCTCGACTGGCTCGGCCTCCGGGAGATCCGCGAGCACGACGACCCGCGCGCGGCCGGCGTCGCCATCCTCGACCTCCCGGACCTCGATTCCATCGCGCCGGAGCACCGCGCCCGCGTCGACGAGCTGCTGCCGCGCGTCGACGCGGTGATCTGGGTCGCGGATCCTGAGAAGTACCGCGACGCGGTCCTGCAGGACGACTACCTGCGCAGGTGGATGCCCCGTCTCGCGCGACAGCTCGTCGTCGTGAACAAGGCGGATCGCCTCGGGCCGGACGACGGGGAGCGCATCCGGCGCGATCTCGCCGCGGCGCTGCCGCCGGCGACAGCGGGGGCGGTCGACGTCATCCTCGCCTCGGCTGCGCGCGGCGAGGCGGGCATCGAGCGCGTGCGAGCGTGGATCGCCGGCGGCGCCGATGCGAAGCGCGTCGTCGCCGAGCGCGTCTCTGCCGAGGCGCGTGCCGCGGTGCGCGAGCTTGCCGAGCAGGCGGGCGTGGTCACTGGCGCGGTCGCACTGGTGCCGCCCGCGCGGCGCTCGCAGGCACTTCACGAGATGGTGCGCGAAGCGCTGGGCGTGCTTGACCTCACCGGGCTCGAACGGCAGGCCGTGTCGGCGACACGCCTGGCCGCCCGCCCGCGGGGCGCGGGTCCGCTCGGCCCGCTCACGGCCGCGATCTATCGCTGGAGCGGGCGGGCGCAGGTGAAGGCGGAGCCCGCCGCGTACCTGCGGCGCTGGCGTGAGCGGGCCACGCTCGCGCGCGTGACGCGACCGCTGCGCGCGCTCGTTGGGGATACGCTCGCGGCCGCACCTGCTGCGTTGCGAACGCGCATCGCCTCGGCGGTCGACGCGACGGCTCTGGACACGCGCGTCGCCTCGGCGCTCGACGCGGCGGCCGGGGTGCCGCTGGGAACGCCTCCCGCGAGCCTCCTCTGGGTCCTCATCGGCTTCGGGCAGTACCTCGTCACCGCAACGCTCGTCTTTGCGGCGCTCTGGATAGCGGTCATCACGTTCGGTCAGGTCGAGGTCGCGAGCGTCGTGCTGCCCGTCCTCGGCCCGGTGCCGACGCCGCTGCTCCTCCTCGCGGGAGCGCTCGCCGTCGGCTACATCCTCGCGCGACTGCTCGGCGCACACGCGCGCTGGCTCGGCCACCGCTGGGCCGGACGCATCCGTCGCGCGATCACCGCGGAGCTCGAGCCGCGTCTCGAGGCCGCCGCCCTCGCGCCCCTCGACGCGGTCGACGCCGCACGCGCACGGCTCGCTCAGGCCCACGCGCAAGCTCGCGAGGGCTGACGAAGGGGGAGCGGCGACAAAGGTCCCTGCTCATTGGTCCGGACGGCCCTGTGGGGGCCACCCCGACACGGCGAGTCTGTTGTCAGAGTGCAGACCGATGTGCGCGCAGCTCCCAGGCAGACGCCAGCGGTCGGCGGACCGACCTTCGAGATCGTCACCCGCGAGGACTTCTCCGACCTCACCTACCTCCTCGAGATCTCCCATCCGGAGATGGCCAGGGCGGCGAAACCAGGGCAGTTCGTCATCGTCATGTCGCGCCCCGAGGGCGAACGCATCCCGCTCACGATCGCCGACTTCGACCGCGAGCGCGGGACGATCACCCTCGTCGTGCAGGCGATGGGGAAGACCACCCGCGAGATGCAGCGAGACTGCCGTGTCGGCACGCGCCTCTACGCGATGGTCGGCCCTATGGGCGAACCGGGCCGCTTCGGCGGTGTGAAGAAGGTCGTCTGCGTCGGCGGCGGTCTCGGCGTCGCGCCGATCTTCCCTCAGGCAAGAGCGTTCAAGGAGGCCGGCGCCTACGTGATCGGCGTCATTGGCTTCCGGAACAAGGGCCTGGTGTTCTGGGAGGAAAAATTCCGCGCGTACTGCGACGAGTTCATCATCTGCAGTGACGACGGCTCCGTCGGGCTGAAGGGCCTCGTCACCGAGGGGATCAAGCTCGCGATCGCCGGCCACAGCGACATCGACGAGATCATCGCGATCGGCCCGCCGATCATGATGCGCGGTTGCGCCGAGGTGACGAGGCCGTTCGGCATCAAGACCGTCGTGAGCCTCAACCCGGTCATGGTGGACGGCACCGGGATGTGCGGTGGCTGCCGGGTGAAGGTGGGCGACCGTGTGCGGTTCGCGTGCGTGGAAGGTCCGGAGTTCGACGGTCACCAGGTCGACTTCGACGATCTCATGTTCCGCCTCCAGCGCTTCAAGCCTGACGAAAAGGTCTCGCTGGACCGCTGGCAGCAGGGCTGCCGTCTCGAGGACGAGGCTGCGCTGGCGAGCGGGAGCTAGGGACGAACGTGGCGAAGAAGAGGACGATCCGCACGATCCCGCAAGAGCGCACCGCGATGCCCGAGCAGCCCGCGCTCGAGCGGGCGAGGAATTTCGCCGAGGTGGCCTGCGGCTACACCCTGGCCGAAATGGCCCGCGAGGCGGAGCGCTGCCTCCTCTGCCCCGACGAGCCGTGCATCCGCGGCTGCCCGGTCGGGATCGACATCCCGGGCTTCATCGCGAAGCTTGGCGAGAAGGACTACCGCGGCGCCTATGACGTCATCACCAGCACCAGCCTCCTGCCGGCGATCTGCGGGCGGGTCTGCCCGCAGGAGACGCAGTGCGAGGGCGTGTGCACGGTCGGTCACACCTTGGCGCCGGTCGCCATCGGTCGTCTCGAGCGCTGGGTGGGCGACGCGGCGATCGCCGGCCGCTGGTCGAGCGTCCCGTATATGGAGCCGAACGGGCTGAAGGTCGGCATCGTCGGCTCCGGCCCTGCCGGGATCGCCTGCGCGGCCGACCTGGCGAAGGCCGGCTGCAGCGTCACCGTCTTCGAGGCCTTCCACCAGCCGGGCGGCGTCCTCCGCTATGGCATCCCCGACTTCCGCCTCCCGAACGAGGTCGTCGACGCCGAGATCGAGAACCTCGTGCGGCTCGGCATCACGTTCCGCATGAACACCCTGGTCGGCCGGCTCTTCACGATCGAGCAGATGGTCAGGGAGATGGGCTACGACGCGGTCTTCATCGGTACCGGGGCGGGCGCCCCGACGTTCAGCGGGATCCCCGGAGAGTCGCTCAACGGCGTGCTCTCGGCGAACGAGCTCCTGACGCGCTGCAACCTCATGCGCGCGCGGGAGTTCCCGGGCTTCGACACGCCGATCCCCATCGGTACGCACGTCGCGGTCATCGGCTCCGGCAACACCGCGATGGACGCCCTGCGCCTCTGCCTCCGGCTCGGCGCCGAGAAGGTCACCTGCGTCTACCGCCGCGGCCGCGAGGAGAGCCCCGCACGCGCCGAGGAGCTCCACCACGCCGAGCAGGAAGGCATCGAGTTCAGCTGGCTCACGGATCCCGTGGAGATCCTCGACGACGGGAAGCGCGGCGTCCGCGGCATGCGGTGCCAGCGGATGGAGCTCGGGGAGCCGGACGCATCGGGACGGCGCCGGCCGGTCGCTCTGCCCGGCAGCGAGTTCGAGCTCCCATGCGACACCGTCATCTTCGCGATCGGTACGAAGGCGAACCCGATCCTCGGCCAGACCTCGAAGCTCAAGCTCAACAAGTGGGGCTACATCGAGACGGACCTGGACCTTGCGACCTCGATCGACGGCGTGTTCGCCGGCGGCGACATCGTCACCGGCGCGGCGACGGTCATCGAAGCGATGGGCGCCGGGCGCAGGGCCGCGCGCAGCATGAAGCGCTACCTCGGTCTCCGGGACAGCGACCTCACGTACCGCCCGGACGGGGACGGCGGCGACCTGCTCTTCGGCCTCGCCGACCACGAGCGGAACGACGCGCGCGTGCGCGTCGCCGAGAGCTGGTCATGACGACGACCGAAGAGCTCACCGACCGACTCGACGCGATCGCGGCCATGTCGGGCGCGCGGAAGGTCACGACGCTCAGCGAGCACATCGTCGAGGTGATCAGCGACTCCGGCGAGGGCGCGCAGCGGTGCGGCCAGGCGCTCGGCGCGATCGCCGCGAAGTCGGGGAACGGTGTGTGGAACGTGGAGATCATCCCGGCGGAGATCCAGCCGCCTGCGCGGAGCGTCGCCGGCGCGAGCGGGAACCGCATCCGCCTGGGGTCACGCCGGATCACGAACGGCGGCGACCAGGCCGACCTCGTCGTGGCGTTCAACGAGCAGGTGCTCCTCGGTCGCGTGCGGGCGGACGAGCTGAAGCCCGGCTGCGCGATCCTCCTCGAGAGCATGTGGCGCGACGACCGCGACCCGATCGTCGCCCGGTCGTACACCGCGGCGTACGAGGAGCTGGTCGCTGCCGGCTTCCGCGTCCTCGAGGTCCCGATGGAGCGCGAGTGCCGGAAGCTCGTTCCCGACCCGCGCCGGGGAAAGAACATGTTCGTCCTCGGGATGCTCTGCGACATCTACAGCTTCGACCCGGGGCTCGCGACAGAGCAGATCGCCATCACCTTCGGCAAGAAGGACCAGAAGGTCATCGAGACGAACGTCCGTCTCTTCGAGGCCGGGCTGGCCTGGGCCGGCGAGAACCTCGACTTCCGCTTCAGCATCCCGGCGACGCGCAGCCTGGAGGCGCAGGTCGTCATCACGGGGAATGCGGCGCTCGCCCTCGGCATCCTCGCCTCAGGCATGGAGATCTGCGCGATGTACCCGATCACGCCGGCGACCTCGGCCTCGCACTACCTCACTGAGGTCTTCGAGCGCGTCGGCGGTGTCGTCCACCAGGCCGAGGACGAGATCGCGGCGTGCGCGTTCGCCATCGGCGCCTCGTACGCCGGGAAGTGCGCGGTGACGATCACCTCCGGGCCGGGCTACTCGCTGAAGCAGGAGGGCATCGGGCTCGCGGTCATGGCCGAGATACCGCTCGTCGTCGTCGACGTCCAGCGCGGCGGACCGAGCACCGGCCAGCCGACGAAGCCCGAGCAGGGCGATCTCCTCACCGTCATGTTCGGCAGCCACGGCGACGCGCCGAAGGTCGTCCTTGCCGTGAGCAGCATCGAGGATTGTTTCTACTCGATGATCACCGCGCGCAAGATCGCCGAGACGTTCAACACCGTCGTGGTCGTCCTCTCGGACGCGAGCCTCGCGACCGCACAGCAACCCTTCCCACGGCCGGTCTTCACCGAGGACTGGCTCGTGCCGCCGGTGGACCAGAGCGCGGTGCCTGATGGCGCGAAGCCGTACGACTGGGACGCCGAGACCGGCCTGTTCCGCCGCTTCATTCCCGGCCAACCGGGCGGGATGCACACAGTCACCGGGGTCGCGCACGACCGGCTCGGCCACATCGCCTACGACCCGGCGGCCAACGAGGACGGACTGCGCCACCGCAGCCTGAAGCTCGCGGCGCTCCAGCGGACCCTCCGTTGCCCGCCGGTCTTCGGCGATGCGGAGGGCGACCTGCTCG
>JBKJTV010000197.1:0-3658 GCA_046589985.1 Candidatus Limnocylindria bacterium
ATGAGCGGGTCGTCGCGGCGGCGCCGGATGGCTCTTTCAGCGAATCGTTCACCGCAACAGCCGGGGCGGTCCCGATCGAGATCATCACGCGCGACCAGGCCGGGAACGAGACGAAGGTGAAGCTCGACGTCCTGATGCGGGCGGCGCCTGCCCAGGCCGGCCAGCGCGTCACGGTCTCGCTCGATCGGACGAAGGTGCGTCCGGGCGAGCCGGTCGTCGCCGATGTGACGGTCCTCGAGAACGGCCAGCCGAAGGCGAACGCGTCGGTCACCCTCTTCGTGGGCGTGTTCGAGGTCGGAGCGTCCAGAACGAGTGCCACCGGCTCCGTCAAGATCGGGTTCGCCGCGCCGACGACCGAAGGCGAGATCGGGGTCGTCGTGATCGCCTCGAGCGGGAGCGCGAGGGCAACACTGACCGTCGCGCGCTAGTTTTCGACACATGAGCGATGCGAACCTCGTCCTGTTCTCCCTTCTCGGTGGGACGGCCCTCCTTCTCTATGGGGTGCGGCTCGTCGGTGAGGGGCTCCAGCGCGCCGCCGGCGCGCGCCTTCGGCATGTCCTGGCGTCCCTCTCCGGCGACCGCTTCCGTGCGCTCGCGGTCGGCGCCGGCGTGACGGCGCTCCTCCAGTCGTCGAGCGCGACGACGGTGATGCTCGTCGGGTTCGCCTCGGCCGGGCTCCTCACGCTGAAGCAGACGATCGGCGTGATCCTCGGCGCCGATATCGGGACGACGGTCACCGTCCAGCTCCTTGCCTTCAACATGCTCTCCCTCGCGCCCCTCATCGTGTTCTTCGGCTGGCTGCTGATGGCGCTCAGCAAGGGCACCGTCGGCCATTTCGGGCGGGCCATCCTCGGCTTCGGCTTCCTGTTCCTCGGCATGAAGCTCATCGCCGACGGGACCGTGCCGCTAAAGGCGAATCAGCTCTTCGCGGATGTGCTCACCGCGCTCGTCGGCCTGCCGGTCATCGTGCTGCTCCTCTCCGCGGCGCTGACGGCCGCCGTTCACTCGAGCGCGGCGGTCATCGGGCTCGCGCTGTCGCTCGCGCAATCCGGGCTCATCCCGCTCGAGGGTGCGATCCCCATCATCTTCGGCGCGAACGTGGGGACGGCAGGGACCGCGCTCGTCGCATCGGTGGGCACGAACGCGGAGGCGCGGCGGGTCGCCGTGGCGCACGCCGCGTTCAAGTTCGCCGGCGTCGCGGTCTTCCTGCCGTTCAGCGGGTTGTTCGTCGACGTCGTGCGCCTGACGGCATCTGATGTTCCGCGGCAGATCGCGAACGCACACACGCTCTTCAATGTCGGCCTCGCCGTGCTGTTCCTCCCGCTTGCGGATGTGGCCGCCCGGGCCATCACGAGGGCGATCCCGGAGACGCAGCGCAGCGAGATCGGAGCGATCTACCTGAACCCTCAGGTCCTCGATACGCCGGGTGTCGCGCTCGGCCAGGCACTCCGCGAGGTACTGCGGATGGGCGACGTCGTCGTCCAGTCACTTCGGGACACCATCCGCGTGTTCGAGCGCAACGACGACGCGCTCATGCGCGAGCTCGTCAAGCGGGATGATCAGATCGACCGGCTGGAGGAGGACATCAAGCAGTACCTCATCAAGCTGTCCGAGCGATCGCTCACCGAGGAGCAGTCAGACCGCGAGACCGCGCTGCTCTTCATCATCGTGAACCTCGAGGAGATCGGCGACGTCATCGACAAGGATCTCCTCGAGCTGGCCGAGAAGAAGATCCGCGGTCAGCACCGTTTCAGCGAGCAGGGCTGGGCGGAGATCAAGGATCTCCACGCGAAGGTCGTCGAGAACCTCGAGCTCGCGGTGTCCGCGGTCGCGACGCAGGACCGCGCGATCGCCGAGACGGTCATCCGGCACAAGACCGTCGTGAACACGCTCGAGCGGCGACTCCGTCAGGCGCACATGGAGCGCCTGCGCTCAGGGCTGCGCGAGTCGATCGACACGTCGAGCATCCACCTGGACGTCCTCGCAAGCCTGAAGCGCGCGAACTCGCTCGCATCCGGCATCGCCTACGCGGTGCTCGGCCAGCACGTGACGACGCAGGTCTAGGGTCCGCGCCGTGGCGCGCATCACGTTTGCCTGAGGCGCTCGTCGGGACGTCCGGCTGGGCGTATGCGACGTGGAAGCCGAGGTTCTACCCGCCGGAGGTGAAGGCCGCCGGCTTCCTGCGCCACTATGCGGAGCGCTTCCGCTCCGTCGAGGTGAACTACACCTTCAATCACCTCCCGACGGCCAAGAACATCGAGGCCTGGAGCGCCGCGACGCCGCCCGGCTTCGTGTTCGCCTTGAGGGCGTCGCAGCGCATCACGCACTTCGACCGCCTGCAGCATCCGGCCGACACGCTCCCGCCCTTTTGGGAGAAGGCCCGGCCGCTCGGTGAGCGCCTTGGCCCGGTGCTGTTCCAGACCCCGCCGTGGCTGAAGCGGAACGACGACCTGCTCGCCGGGTTCGTCGCCGAGCTGCCGCCCGGTCAGCGCTGCGCAATGGAGTTCCGCGACCCGTCGTGGTACGTGCCCGAGGTGTACGAGCTGCTCTCGCTCCGGAACGTGGCGCTCTGTCACGCGGAGGGGGAGCGCGCGCCGTCACCGCTCGAGAGCGCGGGTACGACCGCGGACTTCGCCTACCTGCGGCTGCGCGACGAGCGAGGCTACGACGACCTGGCGGTCGCGACCTGGGCCGAGCGCTGCCGCGGGCTGCTCGCAGCCGGAACCGACGTCTACGCGTACTTCCGGCACGACGACGACGGCTCGAACGGACTCGCGGCCGAAAAGCTCCGCCTCGCGCTCTGAGCGTGTCGCGCCCTTGGTGGCCGCGCTACTGTCACGGGCGTCATCAACGTGGGGAGGTTTGCCATGCAGCTGAAGGTGGAGCGCACGCGCATCGCGGTGCTCATGGTCCTGGCGCTCGTCCTGAGCGCGTGCGCGACGACAGGCGCGCCGTCCGGCGGCGGCGGTGCCGGCGTCGGGAGCGGTGCGGCAGATCCCGGCAAGGGCTTCGTGTTCGCCTCGACGCAGTTCACACCCGTGGCCGAGCAGGAGAACATGCGCTCGAAGATCCTCGGCGGGTACAAGGGCGCCGCGGTCGACTTCATCACGGAGGCCGAGGCCGCCTCCATCGACCGTGTGATCGCGGAAGCCAAAGCCGGCGGTGCTGGCCAGATCGGCCTCATCGGCTACGAGAACGGGCAGTTCGGCCCGCTCGCGAAGGCCGGCTATCTCGAAGATCTGTCGAAGATCGCCGACAAGTACAAGAGCAAGCTGCCGCAGGATATGGTCCAGCTCGGCAAGGCCGGCACGAGCGGCCAGGTGTACATCCCGTGGATGCAGGCCACCTACATCATGGCCATCAACAAGAAGGCCATCGAGTTCCTGCCGTCCGGCGCGGACGTGAACGCGCTCACCTACGACCAACTCATCGCCTGGGGCAAGAACATCCTGGACAAGACCGGTCAAAAGCGGATCGGCCTGCCGGCGGGCTCGAACGGGCTCTTCCACCGGTTGTTCCAGGGGTACTTCTACCCGTCCTACACGGGCGGTCTCGTGACGACGTTCAAGAACGCGGATGCCGTGACGATGTGGGGGAAGATCAAAGACCTGTGGGCGGTCACACACCCCCAGTCGACGACCTATAACTTCATGCAGGA
>JBKJTV010000103.1:0-3226 GCA_046589985.1 Candidatus Limnocylindria bacterium
GATGCCGATCTCCGAGATCAGCACGGTAGGCGCGTCGGCGGGGACGACGTGGCGGCCTATGCGGAGCTCGTGGGCGCGGTTGATCGCGATGGCCACCAGGTGGCCGCGCTCGTCGACGAGCGCGACGTGGTCGATGCCGGAGCCGAAGGCGTGGGAGATCTCGGCCGGGCTGCTGCCGATGGGCAGGCTCCGCGGCGACGTGTTGGCGGCCTCGATCGCCGGCACATCGACAGTGAGGCTGGCAGCCCCACTGACCCATCGCCGGAAGTCGCCGTCGGACAGGACACCGTCGAGGTGGCCGTGGGAGTCCACCAGGAAGATGACGCGCGCCTTGTTGGCGGTGATCTTCTCCAGCGCGCGCAGGACCGGGTCGCCCGAATAGACGACGTAGGGCGTGAGGTCACGCTCGATGATCAACGCAGAGGCCTTCCATGGGTGTCTTTACCGAGCCAACCGTATCCAGCGCACGGTTCCGGCGTGGTCAGACAGGTCAATGGGCTGTCAACAACCGCGCGGCCAGCGCCACGTCGAGCTCGGTGTCGATGTCGATGCCCTCGTCCTCCGCCATCACGAACAGTCCGATGGACCCGCCGAGGCGGTTGTCGTGCTGCTCGTAGATCTCGGTGCGGGTGACGTAGAGCGAGCCGGTCTCGCGGTAGCGCCGGGCCTCCGGGGCGAGGTCCTGGCGGCGCGGCCGGGCGGTGACGTCGTACGCCGCGGTGGGCGGGCTGCCGGCCTGCCAGATGAATGGCGGCTGCTCCACGACGCCGACCATCGAGTCGACTCCGGTGGTGGTGAACTCGTCGAGCGCGCGGGCGAGGGTGTCGTCGTGACGGACCGGAGACGTCGCCTGGAGCAGCATCACGGCGTCGGGCCGACCTCGCTCCTCGGTCACCTGCTCGATCGCGTGGCGCACGACGGGCTCAGTCGGCGTGGTGTCCTGGGCCAGTTCTGTCGGTCGCAGCCACGGCACCCGCGCGCCGGCAGACCGAGCGACTTCGGCGATCTCTTCGTCGTCGGTGGAGACCACGACGTCGAGGTCGGGCACGGCCAGCGCCTGTTCGATGGTCCAGACGATGAGCGGCTTGCCTCCGACATCGAGCAGGTTCTTGCGCGGCACGCCCTTGGAGCCGCCGCGGGCGGGGATCACGCAGAGCGTGCTCATGCGGCGACCGACTCGAGGATGCGCGCGACCCGCTCCGCCGGCTCGACAGGAGGACGAGCGGGCGGCGGTGTCGGCGCCTGCCCGAAGCGGTTCATGCCGTACCTGTCCCAGAACTCCGACAGCCAGCCGGGAGCATCGGGGAAGTCGACCCACGCGTCCCGACCCTGCGCCGCGGCCTCGAGCACTCCGGTGGAGAAGACGCTCACAACGGGACCGGTGAGCTGGTTGAGAGGGATCGAGCCATCCACTGCAATGCCCGCGCGGCGGTAGCCCGCATGCGTCAGGCGCGAGAGCTTGTCGCGCTCGGACGGGTGCGGCCGGTAGGTAGCCCCGCTGTCACGGCAGAAACGCAGAGCCGCCTCGATCAGTCCGATGCGAGGCAGCTCTGCCGCATGGCCCTGCCCCAAGTACGTCAACGGCCCGGTCGCCGCACTCGAGGACGCCGATGCCGCTTCGCGCGCGTCCCAGAGCAGCTGACTTCCCACGGTCTCGGTGTGGACGTCGTCGCGGCCGCTGCGCCAGAACTCACCGTCCTCGTCACTCCACGCAAGTACGGTGCAGTCGGGCGGCAGCGGTGGCGCGTACGGGGTGAGAGCTCCGTGCTGCACCATCAGGAGCGGCCGGCCGTATCGCTGGGCTGCCCGCTCGGTGGCGGCGCCGACCGGCAGGTACTGGCCGGCCGTGACGACGCAGCGCGAGGCGTCGACGAGGCCGTCGACCAGTCCGGCATTGAGCGGACGCACATCGAGGTCCAGTCCGCTGGCGACGTCGTCCAGCGGGAAGGGCGCGACGATAGCGACGGGAAGGTCGCGCAGGTGGTGGAGCGGCGCGACCAAGGAGCCGACAGCTGACGGGTTCGCGCTGTCCATCGCGATCACGACGCTCGGGGCGTCGACGTTGGTCGCGATGGACCACTGCGACAGGGAGGGTCGCACGGCGTCCACCACGCGGCCCTTGAGGTGCCGTAGGCGGTGCTGGTCGGACTGCCACGCCAACCATGGACCGAGGTCGCGTGGATGGACGAGGCTCATGTGCCGAGCCTAACCACGACCGGCGTGCGTCCGCGGCCTCTCGCCTAGACTCGGCGCTCGATCGTGATCCGCTGAGCCAAGCCTGAGAGAGGCCACCCATGGACGAGTTTCTGGTGTTTGTGTCCGAGATCCTGGAGGTCGATGTGTCGGCCATCTCGTCGGACACACGCTACGGCGAGCTGCCGGAGTGGGACTCGCTCATGCACCTGCGCCTCATCGGCGAGATCGAGGAACGCTACGACGTCGAGTTCCCGTTGGAGGATGCCTCGGACATTCAGAGCCTGGCGGACTTCTATGCGCTGACGCGTGCCTGACTCCATGCGCGTTGCCTTGCTGAGCAACGTCAATCTCGACCTCGTCGCCAAGGCGCTCAAGGCGCCGACCGAGACCTGGGTCCCGCCGGGCTACGGCGAGTGGGTCGTCCACACCTATCCGCAGAGCGGTTCGGCCTTGCGGGATTTCGCCCCGGACCAGATCGTCGTCGTGCTTGATGGCAGTGCCCTGCTCGACGGGGTCGACGAGGACCGTGTCGATCGCGAGCTGGCCGGTCAGTTGGGCCACATCGAGCGGCTGGCGGAAGTGTTCCCGCACTGCCGTGTCGTGGTGAACACGCTGGATTTCCCCATTCGGGTCCTCCGCGCCGCCTCCGCCGGACGCCCGGAGGAGCGCTGGTCCTTCACCTGGCGACAGCGACTCGAAGAGCTGGTCGAGCGTACGCAGAACATCCACGTGCTCGACCTCACCCGCCTGATCTCGGACGTGGGTCGGTCCAACTTCTACTCCTCGAAGATGTGGTATCTCGGAGGTCAGCCTTATGCGATGTCGGCTGTCAAGGTCCTTGCCGGCACGGTTGACGAGGCTCTCCTGCGGCCGAGCCGGACCCGCAAGAAGGTCCTCGTCGTCGACCTCGACAACACTCTGTGGGGAGGGGTTGTCGGTGAGGACGGCCCCGAGGCCCTCGTGATCGGCCCCACCGGCGCTGGCGCGGCCTATCGAGACGTCCAACGTCGCCTCAAGGACCTGACCCGCA
>JBKJTV010000111.1:0-3302 GCA_046589985.1 Candidatus Limnocylindria bacterium
GCGCGGACGCAATTTGGAGGTCAGGCCTGGCCGACGAGGACGGCGCACCCGGAACGGAGAGCGAAGGCCTCGACGCGCAGCGGCAGCGCCCACGCAGCGGGGTCCGCCGCCTGCGCGATGAGCCGCTCGATCTGCGGTCGGAAAGCCCCTGGCAGCCCGCCGGTCTCGAGGTCGCGCACGCTGAAGCGCAGCGAACCGCCGGAGACCTCGGGCACCAGGGAGGCGCGGATCGGAAAGCGCAGGAAGGCGGCGGTCGCGGTCCCGCTCACGCGGATCGCCTCAGGCCGGATCGCGACGGTCGGGTCCCGGAACGGCGGGGCGTCCGGGCCCGAGAGCGCGGCACGCACGCTCTCGGTGAGCACGCTGTCCGTCAGGATCAGGGAGGCGTACTGGCCGCGATTCGAGGCGGCCCAGGTGCGGACGCCGGCGAGGCGCTCGTCGAGCGACCCTGAGGCGAACGATCTCCCCCGCACATCGGCGGCGCAGGCCGCCGGCACATCGCGGTCGGCGGTGGCGGCCGGGGTCACGGCCGCGGACGACGGCGCGGGGCGCAGCGTCGGGGAGGCGGGCGGTGCGGCGGGGCGTGCGAGGTACGCGACGAGGATGAGGGCGCTGAACAGGGCCAGGCCACCGGCGACCGCGAGGAGGCGCTGGACGACGTGTCGGTCCGGTTAGGCGGGGGCGGCGACGAGGGCGCCCTGGGCCGCCTCAACGAACGACCGCATACCTGCGCGGAGGTCATCCTCGGCGATGTTGAGGGCCGGGATGAAGCGCACGACCTGGTCGTGCGCGCCCGCCGTGATGATGAGGACATCGCGCTCGAGGGCGCCGGCTATCGCGCCCTTCGACGCGATCTTGTCGTCGAACTCGACCGCGACCATCGCGCCGAAGGAACGGATCTCGCGAACGCGCGCGGAGCGGCGGAGCGGCGCGAGCTCTTCGACCATGATCGCGCCGACGTCGTTCGCCCGCGCGACGAGCCCTTCGTCCCGAATGACGTCCAGGGTCGCGAGGCCGGAGGCGCAGGACACCGGGTTTCCTCCGAACGTGGAGCCGTGTGTCCCGGTGCGCCAGCGCTCGTGCAGCTCGCGCGGCGCGACGATCGCGCCGAGCGGCAGGCCGCCGCCGAGCGCCTTTGCGAGCACGAGGATGTCCGGCCGCACACCGAGGCGCTCCGCCGCGGTCCACGAGCCGGTGCGGCCGAGGCCCGTCTGGACCTCGTCGAAGATGAGCAGGGCGCCGATCCGATCCGCGAGCGCACGGAGGCGGCCCAGGAACGACGCGGGCGCCGCGACGTAGCCGCCCTCGCCGAGCACGGGCTCGATGAGGAAGGCCGCCACATGCTCCGGCGGGATCTCGTGCTCGAGCATCGCCTCGATCTCCGCGAGGGAGTGGTCGCCGCAGGACTCGGCGTCGTGCTCCGGCTTGATCGTGCAGGCGAGGGCGTAGGGGAACGGCGCGGTGTGGACCTCCGGCAGGAGGGCGCCGTAGCCCCGGCGGTAGGCAGCTTTCGAGGTCGTGAGGCTGGCGGCTCCGGTCGTCCGACCGTGGAAGCCGCCGCGGAAGACGATGATCCCCTGGCGGCCGGTGGCCTGACGCGCGAGCTTCACCGCGCCCTCGATCGCCTCGGCGCCGGAATTCTGGAAGAAGACGGTGTCGAGCCCCGGAGGGGTGAGCTCGACCAGGCGCTCCGCGAGCGCCACGTTCGGCTCATAGAGGGCGACTCCGGCGCAGATGTGAGAGAGCTTCGCCACCTGCTGCTGTACCGCGGCGACCACGCGCGGGTGGGCGTGGCCGACCGGCGTGACGGCGATACCGCAGGTGAGGTCGAGGACCCGGCGTCCGCCCGTGATGTGCAGCCAGCTCCCCTCGCCCCGCTCGACCGGCAGCCAGGTGTAGTGGCCGAGCACCGGAGAGAGGACGGCACGGGCACGGGTCTCGAGATCGGCGACGTCCTTCACCCGAGGATTGTCGCACGGGGCCAGGCGCCGTGGGACACTTCGGGCAGCACAAGGGGGGAAGAGGACAATGGCCGTCAGCGTCAGCACCGTGCTCAGCAAGGTGCCCTTCTTCGCGGGCGTACCCGTGGATGAGCTGGAGAAGCTCGCGAGCACGCTGCAGCGTCGTAACGTGCGCGCGGGCAAGGCGGTATTCCGCCAGGACGACCCGGGTTCGAGCCTGTATGTGATCGAGAGCGGTGTCGTGAAGGTCCAACGCACCTCTCCCGAGGGCAAGGAGGTCATCCTCGCGATCCTCGGGCCGGGGGACTTCTTCGGTGAGCTCGCGCTCCTGGACGGCGAGCCGCGGTCGGCTGACGCCGTCGCGAAGGAAGATGTCGCAATGCTCGTTCTCGAGCGCGACGATTTCCTTGCCTTCCTCGACAAGGAGCCCGCGGTGGCGACGAAGCTCCTTGCGGCGCTCTCGCGCCGCCTGCGGCGCACCGACCAGCTCGTCCAGGACGCCGCGTTCCTCGACGTGCCGGCGCGGCTCGCGCGCGCGCTCCTGCAGCTCTCCGAGTCACCGGAGGCGGCGACGGGGCTCACGCAGTCCGAGCTCGCCGCGATGGTCGGCGCCTCGCGGGAGAGCGTGAACCGCTGGCTGCAGTTCTACCGGCGCCGCGGGCTCATCGAATCCGCGTCCGGGTCCATCCGGGTCCTGCAGCCGGACGAGCTGCGCCGCCACATCTATTAGCGTGACGGACCGCGTCACGGTCCAGGTCGTCGACGATCACTTCCTCTTCGCGTCCTCCCTTGCGAGCGTCATCAAGGAGATGGAGCGTTACCGGCTCGTCGGGATCGCGGTCACTGGCCCGCAGGCCCTCGCGATGGTCCGCGAGGAGCAGCCCGACATCGTGCTCCTCGACTTCCATCTCCCCGGCTACAGCGCCGACATGCTGATCCCGCGCTTTCTCGCGGTCTCGCCCTCAACACGGATCATCGTGCTGACGAGTGACACGAGTGACGCAGCGATGGTGAGCGCTCTGCAGGCGGGCGCGATCGGATTCATGACCAAGGACAAGGCGATCGACGACGTGCTCGATGCGCTGCTGACGGTGGCGGACGGCGGGACGCTGGTGACGCCCAGACAGAGGGAGATCGCCGAGGCCTCTGCGGCGGCGGCGCCGACGTTGCCTCAGTCGCCGGGCTCCTCGAAATCGGCGCCGCCGCCTTCCGTGGGCGCATCGGCCCAGTCACTTTCGCAGCCGCCACTCTCCAATCCTCGTCCGTCCCTGCCCGATGCCGCACCGACATCGCTCACGTTCACTCCAGCCCCGGTCAGGCTGCCGCGGGTCGAGCCGCTTG
>JBKJTV010000206.1:0-3940 GCA_046589985.1 Candidatus Limnocylindria bacterium
GATCTCCGCGGCGAAGCCGAAGATCGCCAACTACCCGTTCACGACGCTGACTCCCAACCTCGGCGTCGCGCGGCTCGAGGAGCGCGAGCTTGTCGTCGCCGATCTGCCGGGGCTCATCGAGGGCGCGCACACTGGGGCCGGGCTCGGCGAGGAGTTCCTCCGCCACGTCGAGCGCACCCGGTTCCTCGTCCACGTCGTCGATGCCTCGCGCGACGATCCGCTGGAGGACGTGCGGATCGTCGAGGCGGAGCTCGCGGCATACGGGCACGGCATCCCCGAGCTACCCCGGCTGTACGCGCTGAACAAGACGGACCTTCCCGAGGCGCGCGAGAAGCTCACCGCGCTTGCCCGGGCGCTGGCACCCGCGCGTTCGCTCCCGATGTCCGCCGCGGGCGGGGACGGCGTCGATCAGCTGAACAGGGAGCTCTTCGTCCGGATCGCCCAGGCTCCGCCGGCGCGATCCGAGCCGCCGTTGAAGGAACGCCGCATCGCGTTCAAGGGGTCAGGGCGCGAGTGGTCCGTCGAGAAGGTGCCTGAAGGCTTCCGCGTGACAGGCGAGCGGGTCGAGCGGCTCGCGGGCGGGATCGACTGGACGAGCCCCGAGGCGAGCGCGTACTTCCACCGGATGCTCACGCGCACGGGTGTGGAGCGCGAGCTCCGCAAGCAGGGTGTGAAGGAGGGGGACACCGTCCAGATCGGCAAGCTCGAGCTCGAATGGAAGGACGCGGGGCTCTGAAAAAGGTCGGCGTCTTCGGCGGCACCTTCGATCCGGTCCACGTCGGGCACCTGTCCATCGCGCAGGCGGCACTCGAGTGCATCCCGCTCGACCGCGTGATCTTCGTGCCCGCCCGCCGTTCACCTTTGAAGGACCGCGGACCCTTCGCCGCTGCGGAGGACCGCCTCGCGATGGTGCGGCTCGCGACCGCGGACGAGCCGCGCTTCTCCGTCTCGACGATCGAGCTCGACCACGACGACAACTCGTACACCGTCGACACCCTCGGACGTCTTGCGGATGAGGGCGAGCTCTATCTCATCCTGGGAGCCGACGCGGTGAGCGAGTTCCACCGCTGGCGCTCGCCAGAGCGGATCCGCGAGCTCGCCGTGCTCCTCGTCGCGTCCCGTCCCGGCGCGCCAGACCCGACGGCTGACGAGCGCCTCATCGTCTTCGACGCGCCCTTCCTCGATATCAGCTCGCGCGAGCTTCGCGCGCGAGCCGCCCGAGGCCGCTCGCTCAGGTACCTTGTTCCAGACGCCGCACGGCATCACCTTGAGGCGAACGGTCTGTATCGCACAACGGAGGATTCACCGCGAAAGACGCCCTGAAGCCACGGACACTTGCCGATCTCGTGGTCGACGCAGCCGGCGACAAGAAGGCCGAGGACATCATCGTGATGAACGTGTCCGAGGTGACGTCCATCGCAGACCTGTTCGTCATCTGCAGCGGGCGCGGCGAGCGGCAGGTACAGGGGATCGCGGATGGCATCGTCGAGAAGGCGAAGGAGCACGGCCGGCAGCCGGTCGGCATCGAGGGCTATGCCGCAGGGCGCTGGATCCTCATCGACCTCGGCGATGTCGTGGTCCACGTCTTCGTGCCGGAGGAGCGCGCGCTCTACCGGCTCGAGCGCCTGTGGGGCGACGCGCCGGTGGTCCTGCGGATCGCGTAGCAGCCTCAGCGCGTGCCGTCCCGCAGCCTCAATCCGGTACGCTTGCTCCTGCCAACGGCTTGGAACGCGGCTCTGCCGCTGGGGCTGTAGCTCAGTTGGTAGAGCGCTTGAATCGCACTCAAGAGGTCAGGGGTTCGACTCCCCTCAGCTCCACCGGGACACCGTGGGCGGTTCGTCCCCGCGGATCGTGACCTTTGGCCCTTCGCCGATGCAGTAGACGAGTGGACGATGTGGTGCGTGATCGAGGGACGGGTGTCCTGCCGCCCGGCAGCCGAGTCCCTGGAGAAATGAGGACCGCTCCCATGGCAGTCGACACTCGTAGCAACGGTGCGCCGACGACGGCGCCGGCCAAGGCCGAATCGCTGACCATCCGCGATGACCGCACGGGAGAGACCTACGTCATCCCGATCGAGAACGGCGCGATCCGCGCGACGGAGCTCCAGAAGATCAAGGCCCTGGCCGGCGGCACCGGCCTGCTGACCTACGACCCCGGCTTCATGGCCACCGCCGCGGTCAAGAGCGCGGTGACGTACATCGACGGCGACGCCGGGATCCTCCGGTATCGCGGGTACCCGATCGAGGAGCTGGCGGAGAAGTGCGGCTTTCTCGAGATCGGGCACCTTCTGCTGGAGGGAGAGCTTCCTACGGATCAGCAGCTCGCGAGGTGGCAGGACGACATCACCCACCACACGTTCATCCACGAGAACATCAAGAAGTTCATCGACGGGTTCCAGCACGACGCGCACCCGATGGGCATCCTGATGAGCACGGTGGCCGCGCTCTCCACCTTCTACCCGGAGGCGAAGCGCATCACCGACACCGAGGCTCGACGCAAGCAGATCGTGCGCCTCATCGCGAAGCTGCCGACGATCGCTGCCTTCGCCTATCGGCACGCGGTCGGCCTTCCCTATGTGTATCCGGATAACGATCTCAGCTACACCGGCAACTTCCTCAACATGATGTGGAAGACGACCGAGCTGAAGTACACGCCGGATCCGGTGCTCGAGCGGGCGCTCGAGGTGCTGTTCATCCTCCACGCCGACCACGAGCAGAACTGCTCGACGAGCACGGTGCGCGTGGTCGGTAGCTCCCGGTCCGACCCCTACTCGGCGGTGGCCGCCGGGATCGGTGCGCTGTACGGGCCGTTGCACGGAGGCGCGAATGAGCAGGTCCTGCGGATGCTCGAGGAGATCGGATCCGTCGATCGGGTCCCGGAGCACATCGAGCGCGTGAAGAAGGGCGAGCTGCGGCTCATGGGCTTTGGCCACCGCGTCTACAAGAGCTACGACCCACGCGCCAGGCTCATCAAGCGGGTCGCGGACGACGTGTTCGCGGTCACCGGTCGCAATCCCCTGCTCGACATCGCCCTTGAGCTCGAGAAGATCGCGCTCGAGGACGACTACTTCATCAGCCACAAGCTCTACCCGAATGTGGACTTCTATTCGGGCCTCATCTACCAGGCGATGGGCTTCCCGGTGGACATGTTCCCGGTGCTCTTCGCGATCGGACGCATGCCGGGGTGGTTGACGCATTGGGAAGAGGGCCTCCTCGACCCGGACCAAAGGATCGCGCGGCCACAGCAGCTGTACGTCGGTCCGGGCGAACGGCATCTGGCCGGCCGATGACGCAGGGCAGCCCCGGCTGAGGGGTTCGATTCCCGTCCGCTCCACAGTTCTCGTAACCTTCTGGCCATGAGCTTCTTCGACTCCTCCGACCCGGACCGCCAGGCGAACATCGCGTTCTTCCTGATCTTCGTGGGGATCGCGGCCGTGGGCGGCCTCACGATCTGGCTGTTCTACGGCGGCGCCATCAAGTGACGGGCGAGCTCAAGAACTACATCGGCGGCGAGTGGGTCGCATCCGAGAGCGGCAAGACCTTCGACGTGTTCAATCCGGCGAATGGCGAGGTCATAGCGAAAGGCACCGCCTCGACGAAGGCCGACGTGGACCGCGCCGTGCAGGCCGCGCGATCGGCGTACGAGCGCTGGCGGCTCTACCCGGCTCCGAAGCGCGGCGAGATCCTCTACAAGGCCGGCGAGATCATGGTCCGCCGCAAGGAGGAGCTCGCGCGTGAGATGACGCGCGAGATGGGCAAGGTCCTGGCCGAGGCGCGGGGCGATGTCCAGGAGGGCATCGACATGGTCTATTACACGGCTGGCGAGGGACGCCGCCAGTTCGGCGATGTCGTCCCTGCCGAGCTGCCGAACAAGTGGGCGATGAGCATGCGCCACCCGCTCGGCGTGGTCGCGGCGATCACGCCGTGGAACTTCCCGTTCG
>JBKJTV010000316.1:0-4141 GCA_046589985.1 Candidatus Limnocylindria bacterium
AAGCCGCACAAAAGCACCCAGAGAGACAGCTGCCCAGACTCCCTCAAGTAGAAGAAAGCCCCATTGTTTACCAATGAATGCATCGACCGACAGGATTCCCGATCCAAGCAGGTTCAAAATGAGAAAGTTCTTTGATTTTGCTTCCATCCAGCCAAGTTGGCAGGAGATAAAACCTGCCAGAACTAGGAGGGATCCGGCAATTTGAATGGCAATACCCATGAGTCATCTCCTTCGGTCGTCGTCGTCAGTCCGGGTACGGCGCGTCTCGTCCGGGGAAACTCCATGGAGTCCAGCAACAAATGTAGTCGGGGTACGCGAAAACGTCGAGTCATTTAAATCCATGGCATCTCGTCCGCAAGTCCGGAGGACGGCGTCGGCCGGCACGGGCTACAGCTAGGTTTATTGACCACTGAGGTTGCTGGCGCGGCTGAACGGTGGCTGATCTCATATATGCCGGCGTTCACACCGGTGAGCCTCATGAGACAAGAAAAGCGGCAGTTGCGGTTACCGCCATTCACGGGATTCCGGCGTTCGCGAAGTAAATGGACACGCCGCTCATACTTCAGCGGAACTAGGCCTCAGGAGAGAACCTGTTCACGAGTTTCGCCAAAGGGCACCTGGTCACACAGCATGAGTGTGTATCGGCTGGGATAATGGCGGGTGACCAGTATGCCTGCAGTTTGCTGAGGCACTTGTCGGAGCAAAGCTTCTGCCTCGTCCAGTAACTCGTGAAGTTGATGAGGCTGAGTAACGAAAATTTCTAGTTGCTCGGCGAACGTACTACCAGGCATGACGAACAGCTACCTTTCATGGGAATCTTCCCGAACTTGCTAAATTTCTCTTGCAAGTCCGATGGTCTTAGATCGAATAAAGCGTGACGGTGTCGTCGTCACGAACCAAGAGACGACGGCTGCCCATGCCGATTTCAACAACCCACAAGAGCCGGTCTTCGTCGTGGTCATCGACGTAGGCCGTGTATAGGAACAACTGGTCAGACCAAACTTCAACCTGGCTCCCCCGTCGCAGGTAAGCCCAGTCGTCTAAAGGCTGCCGGTCCGGGAGGCTCCTCTGAGCTCCCCCGGCCCGTCCCAGTGTCTGCTCATTCACCTATCGCTCCTTTTATCTCTTACTGCAATGGCCAGCTTCTTCCAGTAACCCGCGTACGCCAATTTCCTCAACAGAGGAAACCCGATCATGCGACCGGCCCTTTCTACTGTCAGCGCCAGCCCTTGGATGCAGTCTTTGGGTTCTTGGCCGTACCGACATCTGTCGTTGAACTCATCATGGTGGACCAGAACGGGTTGTAATACACTTTCAATTGACGGTTTTAACTATACGAAGGAGTAGTGGCGATATTCGGCGCAGCACGGAGGTCCGCCAAGGAATCGTCTGCGTGAGCGGGAAAAATTACGAAAGGGTTGTGAGATGCCGGCTTGCCGTAAGGACAGCCGGCAGTTCTAGATTTGCGCTCCGACGACCATTAGAAGAAGACTTTCCTAACTAGCCGTTCCCGTTCGTTTGCTATTGGTAGACCCACAGCCCCAGATTCGGAGCAGATTTTGGCCTCGACAGCAGTACAATCGCAGATCTATCGGTCCTTACCGGAAACCGAGAGGGCCGAGGCGGTTGCGGAGAGGATCCTCAAGGGGATCGCGCTGGGGCTCCTCAAAGTCGGTGAACGTTTACCCTCCGAGGCGGCTCTCTCAGACATGTTTGGGGTCGGCCTCTTGACCCTTCGGGAGGCCTTGGCTGGGCTGCGTGAGCAGGGAATCGTGGAGACTCGCAGGGGGCGGAGCGGAGGAACCTTCGTAGTTAAGCAGCCTCCACCCCAGACCGACGTCATCCGGGAGTGGTTTCTTTCCACGTCTGTATCCGAAATACGTGATATCGGGGACGAACATTTTGCTATATCCGCCGCGACCGTTCGCTTGGCATGTGAGCGGGCCGTACCGCATGACTTCGACCGCCTTCAAGATCTTGCAGAGGCATTGGTTTTGGCCGCCACTCCAGAAGAGCGCGTGCCTGCCGACGCGCGCTTCCACTTCGAGTTGGCCGTGGTGGCGCAGTCCCCGAGGCTTACTGCTGCAGAAATGCGGCTCCAGGAAGAAACAGTTCAGCTCCTGTGGAGTCCTTTAGGCGTGCCCCCTGCCCCTGAGGCAGCGGCCGCTGAACACTTGGAGCTGGTTCAGGCAGTCGCTCAGGACCAGCCCGAGACAGCTCAGAAACTCGTACACGCGCACATCAAACAGAACATCTTCCGCCTGATCGACACGAAACTCACCCTGAGTTACGCGGCAAATAGTCAGGGTGAACAATGACTTGCCTCGCGGGGGGGTGGGGGGCATCTGACGTGTAAGGCTAAGCATTGAAAGTTCAATCCAAGAACACAAAACTCACTCGTTCCGACGAACAACAGGATGGCCAATGACGACCGACAAGGATGTCGAAAATGTTGCCCAAGCCCTCGCTGCCTGGATAAGCGGCATCTCCACTGAGGCCAAGAAGCTAACCGCAGAGGTCGCCTCGCTGCTCGAGCAAAATCTTGCCGACAAGAGCAAGATCGATAAGGCCGCACTCCTTGGGCTGGACGAGATCATATGGGAGTTCTTGGAGAAAAATACTTATGCTGTGGGCGCTGGAGCCTTCTTCGATGCAGCCTCCGTTGAGGAGGGCGGCAGCGTTTTCGAGTGGTGGTTCCGAAGAGACTCCGGTGCATTGCGAAAGCTCGAGGCTGATCGAACTCCGGGCAGTAATCGATACTACGACTACGAGAAGCTGCCCTTCTTTTCCGCAGCCGCCTCCACAGGGGAGCTCACACTGTGGGGTCCGTATATCGACCATCTCGGCGTCGACGACTACATCATGTCGTTCACAGCCCCACTTTTAATCCATGGAAGGTTTATGGGCGTATCCGGATGCGACCTTCGCATCAAGGACTTGGAGCCGCTCATCATGCCGGACCTGCGCGTCATCCCAATGAACGCCGCCCTCATCAATGCTGATGACCGCGTCATTCTAGGCAACTCGGGGACATACCTGGTGGGCGAGCGGATAAAAGCATGGGCGCCGAACCAACATCGAGTGGCTTTGAATGTTCCCCACATGGGACTCTCACTGATCTACAGCACCTAGTTTCGACCCTGCTCCTTAGAAACGTCAGGAGATCATGCTGCAGTCCTCCTCAGCCACATGGACTGCCAGAATCAAACTGCTTACCCAACTGGCTAGGACTTCGGTTCAGGAGGGCTGCCCGCGGCCGAGGAACGGGAAGGCAATAGAAAGGTTCTCGGACGACTCCACAAACTGGGCAAAACAGAAACATTCGTAATTGAATCTTTCGCTTCATTGGATTGCTCCAGATGGCGGGGGGCGGGAGGGCTCGGCGCTGGCTGCTGTGCCACGCCCTGCGCTCGGAGGTCGTATCGCTCGTTTTGCCCCGCAAACTTGTAATTCCGCCCGATTGCGCGCTGCCCCGCGGGTTGGTCGGGTGCAGCAACCAACGTGCGGGCGCCCGTCTCCAGTGAGGTTCCAAGGCGGTTTTGCCCTCTCCCCTCCGTGGCTGGCTAATGCAGAAGCGCCCGATGGGCTATATGAACGGGATGGGGTTTGTGGCAAAAAACTTCTAAATCATTCTAGATAAAATGCTTTAGATGCCGTAGGTTGATCTCCATGGGAATTACGTGATCGACATCACTCCGGTGGGCCCGAAGCGGGAGCTTTCCATTCATGGACGAATGGCAGGTCAGCGCTCGGAACCTGCAGGAAAGCTGCAGCAAACCTGCTCTAGTCAAAGGGCGGATTGTCCTGTTAGCGAGTAGCTCACCCACACCACACTCGTACTCGGTGCTGCTGCCAGGCCACGAGGACTCTCATCCTGAACAAGAACCAAGGAGAAACCATGACTCTCAACACTGAAATCCACACCGGGGTCGGGGTATCCCACCCGCTCGATCCGCTCTCCCGCGAGGAGATCACCCGGGCAGCGTCGATCCTGAAGAACGGCCCGGCCGCCGCGGAATCCTTCCGCTTCATCAGTATTGAACTACGCGAGCCCGAGAAGGAACTGCTCCGGACCGGCGCCGCGATCGTCCGCGAAGCCGACGCGGTCCTGATCAACCGTGCCGAAGCACGCTCCTACGAA
>JBKJTV010000262.1:0-2686 GCA_046589985.1 Candidatus Limnocylindria bacterium
TTCGCTTGACCTTCAGCGACGGCGTCATCTCGCCGGTTTCCTGCGAGAGGTCGTGGTCGAGGATAAAGAACTTCTTGACCTGCTCGACCTGGGCGTACTTCTCGTTGGCCTTGTCGAGTTCACCCTGGATCAAGGCGTTGACCTCGGGATGGGCGGCGAGCGCCGGGATCGAGGTGTCCTCGATGCCCTGCTGCTTGGCCCAAGGGGCGATCTCCTCCTCGTCAAGCGTGATCAGCATCACCGGGAACGGGCGGCGGTCGCCGTGCATGACCGCCTGGCTGACCCAGCGTGTCTGCTTGAGGTCGTTCTCGAGGTTCGCGGGCGTCAGGTTCTTGCCGCCCGCGGTGATGATGATGTCCTTCTTGCGCCCGGTGATGAAGACGTAGTCGTCCTCGTCGATGCGGCCCAGGTCGCCGGTGTGCAGCCAGCCGTCGACGACGGCCCCGAAGCTGGCGTCGTCGTTCTTCCAGTAGCCGTTGAAGATGTTGCCGCCCTTGAGCAGGATCTCGCCGTCCTCGGCGATCTTCGCCTCGGATCCAGGCAGCACGCGCCCGACGGAGCCGAACTTGTGCGCCTCGGGCGTCGAGGTCGTGTGGGCGGTCGCGGTCTCGGTCATCCCGTAGCCCTCCATGACGGGCACACCCGCGCCCCAGAAGAACTCGAGGATGTCCTTGGAGATCGGGGCCGCGCCGGTGACCGCCTCGCGCAGGTTGCCGCCGAACAGGCCGCGCACGAACGCCGCCTTAGGCGCGTACGGCGCGAAGCGCTCGCGCAGCTCGTCCGGGACAGGCTCGCCTTGGACCTCGAGGTCTTGGATCTGGCCGCCGATCGTGCGGATCGCCGTGATCTCCTCCGGCGACAGCTGACCCTGGGCGAGCGTGTACAGCTTCTCGAAGATCCGCGGCACCGACGGCAGGTAGGTCGGGTGGACCTGCATGATCTCGGGGATGATCTGCTTGGCGTCGCCGCCGAAGTAGGCGATGGTCGTGCCGGTGTCCGCGGAGGCCAGCTGGATAAGCAGCGCGAACGCATGTGCCTGCGGCAGGAAGAGGTAGACGACGTCGTCGCCGCCGCTCAAGAGTCCCCGCTCACCGACGCTGTTGAGGATGCTTCGGTAGTTGCTGTGCAGCAGCACGCAACCCTTCGGCGGGCCGGTCGTACCGGACGTGTAGATGAAGGTGTAGGGGTCCTCGGGAGCGACTGACTCCTGGCGCTCGATGAGGGCGCTCTGGTCGGCGCCGGCTCCGCGTGTGCGCACATCCTCGAGCGTGATCGCGTCGGCGATATCACCTCCGTCGTCCATCACAATGATGAAGCGCAAATGCGGAAGCTGAGCGCGGATCTGCTGGATCTTCGCGACCTGTGTGGCGTTGGAGCAGACGATGCCGACCGATTCCGAGTTGCCCGCGACCCATTCGCATTCCTCGGGCGAGTTCGTGGGGTAGATCGGGACTACGACGCCGCCGGCCGAGCTGATCGCGAACGAGCAGTACGTCCAGTCCGGGCGGGTCTCGGAGAGCAGCGAGACGCGCTCGCCCTTCTGGAGCCCAAGGTCGATCAGTCCGCGGGCGATCTCCGAGACGGCTTCACCGACATCGGCAAAGCTCACGTCGACCCATTCGTCGCCGACCTTGTGGCGCACTGCCGCGTGATCGCCGTAGATCTCCGCAGCGCGAGGCAGCAGATCGGCGATCGTCGTAGAGCCGGTCGTGGGAGTCGTTCCAGCCTCCATCAGGTCCTCTTCTCCTCGGGTGCCAACGGAGAGGCGATTCTATGCTTGTTGGCACCCTCCCTGCGGGCCGGTCGGCAACCCGGGGAAACGACTGAGATGGAACGAGGAGGGGAGCGTGTCGCGGGGCTTCGTGCCCCGCGCTCGCTCTGTCTCACGCGGCTTCCGTCCGCGTGGGCCGACTCGCCGGCCGGAGCGTCCTTACGTCGGACGCACCTGGGTCTGAATGCCACCGGGCTGGAGGCTCGCGACGCTCGCCTGAAACAGCGTCTTGTCGATACGCCCTTGGAAGATCGGCACGCCGAGTTCCATGCACGTCGAGATCACTTCACGGCGCTCGAGACCCGCCTCGCGAGCAAGCTCCGTGGGCGTCAGATGATTTGCCAATGGACTAACCCTCCTGGGATAGATGCTGGACGTTGACGCAATGTCAACATACCGACCCCGGCGGATGGTGTCCAAGGTCATTTCGCGTAGTGCGCAAAATCCCACTCAGACTGGGTTCGGAACGTCCACGAACGCATGCTCGATGCCGAACTTCTCGGCCAGCAGATTTCCGACGCGCTGGACGCCGAGCGTCTCGGTTGCGTAGTGGCCGGCGGCGATGAAATTGATTCCGCTCTCGCGCGCCTGAAGCATCACGCGCTCGACCGGCTCGCCGGTCAGGAACGCGTCGAGGCCCTCGGCGATCGCCGCGCCGAGGTACGACGAGCCGCCACCGGACACGATCCCGATCGAGCGCACCGTGTCGGGGCCGTCGCTGAAGGCCAGTGGCGCGCGGCCGCCGGTCGCCGCCTGTGCACGCTCGAGCAGGACGCCGGCCTGGACGCCGTCCTCGCCGAACGTGCCGGCCACGCCGATCGCCGGCGACTCGCCGGCCGGGAACGGGCGCCAGGCCTCGCAGCCGAGCGCGGCGGCGAGCAGCGCGTTGTTGCCGTGCTCCTGGTGGCCGTCGAG